>CAZDPQ010000065.1:0-14012 GCA_964507305.1 uncultured Oscillospiraceae bacterium | reverse complement strand
ACAAGAAAGTCGACCGGCTGTACAGCATCCCGGGCAAAGTCCCCAACCCCATCGACATGCCGGATTACTGCTATTTCAAAGACCGGTGCAGCAGGGCCTTCTCCATGTGCGACGGCGCCTATCCTCCGGAATTCCACTTGTCTGACACCCATGTCGTGACCTGTTACTGCTATTCGTCTGAAAAAAAAGGAGAGGCGTGTCCATGAAACCTCAAGACGATATTCTGGTCGTGAAAAACCTGAAAAAATATTTTCCGATCACCCAGAGCATGCTCGGAAGGAAAAAAGGCGCCGTCAAGGCCGTCGACGGTGTAACGTTCCGGATCCGCCGGGGGACTACGCTTGGCCTGGTCGGGGAGTCCGGCTGCGGCAAGACAACAGTCGGCAAGACGATCCTGCGCCTCAACGACAAGACGCAGGGCGACGTGATCTTCGACGGGATCGATATTTTCAGTCTGGACCGCGAGAAGCTCCGCCGCCTGCGCCCACGCATCCAGATCATTTTCCAGGACCCCTACTCCAGCCTGTCGCCGCGCATGCCGATCGGCGAGATCATCGGCGAGGCGGTCCGCGAACACCACATCGTCCCCAAAGAGGAATTCGACGAGTACATCACGAAGATCATGCGTGACTGCGGGCTCGCCGAATACTACAAGGACCGCTATCCGCACGAGTTTTCCGGCGGACAGCGCCAGAGGATCTGCATCGCGCGCGCCTTGGCGCTCAACCCCGAGTTCATCGTCTGCGACGAGCCGGTCTCGGCCCTGGATGTCTCGATCCAGGCCCAGATCATCAACCTCCTCGAAGACCTCCAGGACAAATATCGCCTGACCTACCTGTTCATCTCCCACGACCTGTCGGTCGTCGAGCACATTTCCGATGTGGTGGGCGTCATGTACCTCGGGAGCCTTGTCGAATACGCACCGACCACCGCGATCTTCGCCAAGCCGCAGCATCCGTATACCCAGGCGCTGTTCAGCGCCATCCCGGTCCCCGACCCCGACGTCAAGATGGACCGCGTGATCCTCGAAGGCAGCATCCCCTCGCCCGCCAACCCTCCGCCGGGATGCAAGTTCCACACGAGATGCCGTTATGCGATGGATATCTGCCGGATAAAAGAACCCGACAGCTTCGAAACCGAGCCGGGCCACCACGTGGTATGCCATTTATATGCCGACAAAGGCTATCCCCTCAGTTCCGACCACGAAGAGGAATCCGACCATAATGAGGAAGCCGACCATGAAGAGACAGCCGGCCAAGAAGAAAAAACCGATCTTTGAAGACGACGGCAGGACCGTCGCCCGCATGGATTTCGACGGGGCCCCCTGGGGTCCCGCCTCTCGTGCCGTCGCCACGGAACAGCCGGCGGCCCCCGCATCCCCCGCATCCTCCGAACCATTGAGCCGGCAGCAGTTCATGCTCGCTCTCCGCGGGGCGCTTCTGGCGTCCCTGCTCATCGGGCTTGTGTTCATAGGCGTTTTTTTCCTGTTCCTGCTGTTCGCGGTCAACGTCTGGCTGAAGTAGGATCGATCCATGGAAGAAGAAAAAGCGCAGCAGCCGATGGAAGAAGAAAAAGCACATCGCAAGGATGGAAACGCTCCCCGGCCTCCCCGCAAAAGCGTGACCGGCTACGAAAAGCATCTTGTGAAATGCCCGTCCTGCGGCCGCGACATTCTGGATCACATGACCGCATGCCCCTTCTGCAAAGCCCCCGTCGCCCCGGCGGTCTTCCAGCCACTCGGCGACCGCGTCACGCGCCGGATCCGGATCATTCTGGCGATCGTTCTTTTTCTGGGGATCTTCCTGTTTTTCCTCGTGAAATATCTGAAAGGGTAAAGATAAAAAGCCGGTGCAGCAGGGCCGGGGTCCTGACATGACAGGCCTTGGCAAGGTTCTGCTTATGGATCGGATATTCCCTTTCCTCCGCGGATCTCCCGCGACACGATGTAGCGCGGACGGCTTTTCACCTCGGTGAAGATCCTCCCGATATAGATCCCGATCAGACCGAGGCTGATCATGATCATGCCGCCCGAGAAAAGGATCAGCAGGATCACGGTCGTAAAGCCGCCGGCGGCGGTCCCTGAAAACCAGTTCACAAGGGTCTGGATCCCAAGCCCGACCGAAAACAGGAGGAACAGCAGACCGAACAGCGTCACGATCTGGAGCGGCAGCGCCGTGAAGGATGTGATGGCGTTGATGCTCAGGCGGATCAGCTTCGGCAGGGACCACTTGCTGCTGCCGTGCCTGCGCTCCGGGACCGTGAATTCGAAGGTGCGTCGGCGGAAGCCGAGCCAGGCCGACAGCGCCCGGAAGAACGTGTCGTGTTCGCCGAGTCTCCGCCACTGGTCGAGGACCTTGCGATCAAGAAGCTTGAAATCGGATGCATTGCGCAGGTCGAAACCGGTGGATTTGCTGAAGAGCCGGTAGAAAAGGAAAGCATTTACCTTCTGCGACAGGCTCTCCCGGCCCCGGTCCGACTTGACGCCCTCGACCACGTCGGCCTCGCCGCCGTTCCAGAGCGAAAGCATCAGAGGGATGCATTCCGGCGGGTGCTGCATGTCTCCGTCCATCACGATCGCGGCGTCGCCGTCAGCCAGATGCAGACCCGCGCAGATCGCCGCTTCCTTGCCGAAATTCCGTGAAAACCCGATCGCCGAGACCGAGCCGTCATGGCCCGGGGCGCCCGCGGGACGTTCCTCCCGCGCTGCCTGCTCCAGCGCGGCCCAGGTCGAATCCGCCGATCCGTCGTCGATCAGGATCAGCTCGTAATCATACGGCAGAGGGGCCAGGACCGCGGTAACGGCCTCCAGCGTCTCCCGCACCTGCTTTTCCTCGTTGTAGAACGGGATGATGACCGACAATTTCATAAAACTCCTCCGCCGCGCCGGGCGCCGGCTTTTCCCGGGAATTTCCATCAGGAATCATTGTACCACAATCCGCGGCCTTCCTGCGCTTCCCGGCATTTCCCCGCACTTCCCGGGATCCGTCCCGTCGCTTTCCGGAGCCCGGCCGGTCCGTCCGCAGATGACACAAAAAAGTAATTTTACGGAAAGTCCGGGCGGAATGATCCATGGTATAATGAGCCTGTAATGAAGGATGCGGAATCATCCCGGGCAGGAAATTCCGGCGTTCCCGTATGCCTTCCGCGCGCATCAGGGTGGCATGTGCCGGCAGCCGCGGACAGCAGGTTTGGCGGTCTTTGCGGCCCGGATGGATGAAGGACGGTAAAGGAGAGATTTCCCGATGGATCTGTGTGCAGTGGTCATGGCAGCCGGTGAGAGCAGGAGGATGAAATCCAAGAGATGCAAATTCGTCCAGACGACCGCGGGCAAGCCTATCATCCTGTGGATCAAGGAAGCGCTGGAAGAAGCGGGCGCGCGGGAGCAGGTCTACATTGTCGGGCATATGCAGGAGCAGGTCCGGCAGGTGCTCGGGGAGGAAGTGGCGTTCATGCTGCAGGAGCGGCAGCTCGGCACGGCGCACGCCGTCATGCAGGCATCGCCGTTCCTGGAGGGCCGGCGCGGCATGACGCTCGTAGTGAGGGGCGACACGCCGCTGCTGACGGGCAGGACGCTGCGGGAAGTGATCCGGTATTTTCAGGAGGGAGATTACGCGGCGGTGATCGTTACGGCTTCCACGACAGAGCCGACCGGTTACGGACGGATCGTGCGGGACGGCCGGGGCGACGTCGCGGCGGTCCTGACGGGCGGCCGTGAGCGCAAAGGGGCCATGGAAGGCGCGGAGAAGGGCGAGTCGGGGAGCCGGGTGTTCGAGGGCAATTCAAGCATCTACTGCTTCGACACCGCTTTGCTGGTGTCGGCGCTGGGCAGGATCGGCAGCAAGGCTGATCTGCCCGAGTATTGCCTGACGGACGCGATCGGGCTGCTGCTCGAGGATGGCCGGAAGGTCGGGGCGTACCGGGCTCCTTATGAGGAGACCATCGGTGTCCAGGATAAATACCAGCTGATGCAGGTATCGAAGCTGCTCAACCGGCGGATCTGCCGCAGCCACATGCTGCAGGGCGTGACGATCCTGGATCCCGACACGACCTGGATCGAGGCGTCGGTGACGATCCGGCCGGACGCGGAGATCCTGCCGAACACGATCATCGAGGGCAGCACAGTCATCGGCGAAAACGCCGTGATCGGACCGGATGCCCGGATTTCCGATTCGGTGATCGGCGATGAAGCCATCGTATACAATTCGATCGTTTCGGCCAGCACGATCCGCGAAGGCGCGTGCATCGGCCCGTATTCCTATATCCGGCAGAATTCGGACGTGGGTCCGCACGCGCGGATCGGCCACGCCGTCGAGGTGCGCAATTCCAATGTCGGCGCGTACGGCAAGGCACTGAACATGGGACTGATCGCGGATGCGGACATGGGCGAGAATGTCAGCTACGGCTGCGGATCGATCACGGTCAATTTTGACGGCAACATCAAGAACCGGACGAAGATCGGCGAAAATTCCTTCATCGGAAGCAATACCAATCTGGTCGCGCCGGTGCAGGTGGCGGATAACGCCTATGTCGCCGCGGGCTCCACCATCACGGATGATGTGCCGGCTTTCGGGATGGCGATCGCCAGGAGCCGGCAGACCGTCAAGGAAGACTGGGTGCTCAAGAAGAACCGGGTCAGGCTGCAGGAGCGGATCGAGCTGTGAAAGCCGGGGCAGGGACACGCGGGCCGGGAGAGCGGCGCGGAAGGATGCGGGGGAAAAGGGAAGCATGAGGATTTTCGGTTCATGGGGAAAGAAAACGCCCGGAGATCCCGGGGCGGATGCGAAAGAGCCGCTCTGGCTGATCGCGGGGCTGGGCAATCCCGGCCCGAAGTATGAGCGCACCTGGCACAATGCGGGCTTCATGGCGGTCGATATCCTGTCGCAGCGGACAGGCATTGCCGTCAGCAGGATCAAATTCAAGGGGATCTACGGGACAGGGACGATCGCAGGGCAGAAGGCGATCCTCCTCAAGCCCGCCACCTATATGAACAACAGCGGCGAAAGCATCAGTGAAGCCGCGGCCTATTTTAAAGTCCCGCCGTCGCGGATCCTCCTGATCTACGACGACATCGACATTCCATGCGGCAGTCTGCGGATCCGTCCGGGCGGGAGCGGCGGGACGCACAATGGGATGCGTTCCGTGATCAGCCTGCTGGGCACCGACCGGTTCCCGCGCATACGGGTCGGCATCGGCCCGCTGCCGGAGCACCGGGACATCGCGGAGTATGTTCTGTCCGAGATCCCGGCAGCTTCCCGGGAGAGCCTGTTCGAAAGTGTCCGGCGCGCGGCGGAGGCGGCGGAGGAGATCGTTTCCGCCGGGCTGGAATCCGGAATGGCCAAGTTCAACGCGAAGCGAAACGGCAAGACGGAAGACGAGGGCCGCCCCGATGCATGAGATCACCCGTGATGAATTGCTGGCGGCTGCATCGGGCGATCCGCAGTATGGCAGGCTGGCGGAACACGTCCGCTCGGGCCTCCGCCGGGATGTCAACCTGGATGGGGTGCCCGACCCGCTGAAGGATTACCTGCTGTCGGCCCTGTGCCGCGACACCGGCAAAGGCGCGGTCGTCACGGTTTCCGACGAGCTGCGCGCGCGCGCCGTGGAGGCCGGGCTGCGGGATTTCGGAAATGACAGCGTCTATGTGTTCAGGCAGCGGGAGTACAATCTGATCGATGCCGACGCGTCGAGCCGCGAAGCCGAATTCGAGCGGCTTGCGGCGCTGGCGGACCTCTGCTCCGGCAGAGAAGGGATCTGTATCGTCACCGGCGGCGCGGCCATGTCCAGGCTCATGCCCCGGAGCCTGTTCCTCGGCCTCGTGACGGAGATCCGGACGGGCGGGGAGCTGGATCCGGAGGTCCTGTGCCGCCGGCTGCTCGAGGCCGGGTATGACCGGACCGGGATGGCCGACGCGCCGGGACAGTTCTCCCGGAGAGGCGATATCGTCGACATCGTCCTGCCGGAGGAGATCCGGGTCCCGCAGACAGAGCGCACGGGGATTCGGGTCAGCTTTTTCGGCGACGCGGTCGACGCCCTGAAGCGCTATGACCTGTCATCCCAACGGTCGGTCGCGATGATCGGCCGCCTGGCCGTCTACCCGGCGAGGGAAGTCCTGCTGTCCGACGAACGCAGCGCCGCTGTCGCCGCCGGGATCCTGTCCGGCGGAGAGGGCGGCCCGGATGCCGTCCGGAACCATGACGGCGAGCGAATTTCCGCGGGGATCCGTTTTCCGGGCGCGGACCGCTACATTTCCCTCATATACGGCGAAAACGCTGCCACGGTTTACGACTACGCCGCCCCCGGCCGCTTCTTCTTTGCGATCGACGAGATCGGCCGCGTCCGCAGCCGGATGGATGCCCGTCTTGCGGATTTCCAGGAAGGATTTAAAAATCTGCTGGAAAAGGGGAAGGTCCTCCCATGCTCCGGAGAGATCCTGTACAAGCCCGGCGAAGCGCTTGCCGCCCTTGACAGAAAAGGCGGCCTGATCCATTTCGCATACCTTCTGTCCTCCGGCAACGGCCTGCCGCAGGCCGAGAGGATTTCGGCCGCGGGACGGGAAGGCGGGAACTGGCGGGGGCATGAGAACCGCCTGGCGCAAGACCTCGCGAGGCTCCGGGATGACGGGATGCGGCCGGTCATCGCCGCCGGGAACGTGCAGAGGCGCGAAAAGCTGGCAGCGCTGCTCGGGCAGGCGGGCGTGCATCCGGATTATGCCGCGCTGCCGGTCCGGCAGGGATTTGAGTATGCCGGCGCGGGATTCGCCCTGATCGGCGAAGAGCAGATCTTCGGGCAGCAGAGGACCGTGAGGAAAAAACACGGCCGCGGCATGAGCATCGACCTGTTCAGCGACCTCAAAACCGGCGATTTCGTGGTCCACGAGCTCCACGGCATCGGACGGTATCTCGGGCTTGAGGGCGTCGACGCCGGCGGCGTCCGGCGCGACTACCTGAAGATCGAATACGCATCGGGCGATTCCCTCTATATTTCCGCGGACAGCCTCGACCAGATCCAGAAATACGTCGGCAGCGAAGGACGGGCGCCGAAGCTGTCCAGACTCGGCGGCCAGGAGTGGAACAAGCTCAAGGAAAAGGCGCAGACGTCGATCCGGACCCTGGCGACCAACCTGGTGAAGCTGTATGCCGAGCGGATGGCAGCCGAGGGATTCCGTTTTTCTCCGGACACGGTGTGGCAGCGGGAGTTCGAGGACAGCTTCATGTACGAGGACACCGCCGACCAGGAGCGAAGCACGCGG
Organism: uncultured Oscillospiraceae bacterium; assembly: GCA_964507305.1. GTDB lineage: Bacteria > Bacillota > Clostridia > Saccharofermentanales > UBA5734 > JAQVYV01. Next base: position 6,763 of record CAZDPQ010000065.1, on the reverse strand, counting down.
GAGATCAAGGCGGACATGGAATCGCCGAAGGTCATGGACCGTCTCCTGTGCGGCGATGTGGGGTTCGGCAAGACCGAAGTCGCGTTCCGCGCCGTATTCAAGTGCGTGATGGACGGGAAGCAGTCCGCGATCCTCGTTCCGACGACCGTGCTGGCCCAGCAGCATTATGAGACGCTGACCGCACGGCTCCGGGATTTCCCGGTGCAGGTCGGGCTTCTGAGCCGGTTCGTTCCGGAAGAGCAGAGCCGGGAGACCCGGCGGAAGCTGGCGTCGGGCGAACTGGAGATCGTGATCGGGACGCACAGGCTCCTGTCCGAGGACGTCCGTCTCAAAAACCCCGGCCTCCTCATCATCGACGAGGAGCAGCGGTTCGGCGTCGACCACAAGGAAAAGCTCAAAGACCTCTTCCCGACCGTCGATGTGCTCACCCTGACGGCGACCCCCATCCCGCGGACGCTTCACATGTCGATGTCCGGCATCCGGGACATCAGCGTCCTCGAAGAGCCGCCGCCCGACAGGCGCCCCGTGCAGACCTACGTAATCGAATACGACGCGGGGATCGTCGCCGAGGCCATGCTCCGGGAGATTTCGCGGAGAGGGCAGGTGTTCTACCTTTTCAACAATACCGCGGGCATGCCGGACAAGGTCGCCGAGATCCGCAAAATGATCCCCGGAGCACGGGTCGCCTACGCCCACGGCAAGATGCACGAGCACGAGCTCGAAGAGGTCGTGAACGACTTCGTGCACTTCCGCGCAGACATCCTGGTCTGCACGACGATCATCGAATCCGGGATCGACATGCCGAACGTCAATACGCTGATCGTGGAGAACGCCGAGCGGTTCGGCCTTTCCCAGCTGTATCAGCTCAAGGGCAGGGTCGGCCGGTCCGACCGCCAGGCCTACGCCTACATCACCTACCGCCATGACAGGATCCTGACCGAAATCGCGGAGAAAAGGCTGTCTGCGATCCGGGATTTCACGGAACTCGGCTCCGGCTTCAAGATCGCGCTGCGGGACCTTGAAGCAAGGGGCGCCGGCAATCTGCTCGGCGCGGAGCAGCACGGCCATCTGGACGCGATCGGCTACGACCTGTACTGCAGGATGCTGGAGGAAGAGATCGCAAGCCAGACGGGCCGCGCGGCACCGAAAGAGCCGGCCGCCACGGTCGAGATCGACATCGACGCGTACATTTCCGCCGCCTACATCCCCGACGAAGGCGAGCGCATGGACATTTACCGCCGCATCGCGCAGATTTCCGACATGCAGAGCTTCATGGACGTGGTCGACGAGATCACGGACCGGTACGGCGACGCGCCGGAGAACGTGGTCACGCTGGCTAGGATCGCCCTGATCCGGAGCATCGCGGGACGCTGCGGGTTCGACCGGGTGTCGGTGAAGGGGGAGTCGGTGGTGATGACCTATCGCGAAGACATCCGCCCGGACATGCAGGCGCTTTCCAATGCCATCGGCAGCGCGGAGCAGAAAGGCCAGATCCTGTTCAACGCGGGCCGGAAGCCGTATGTGGTGATCCGCCATGCGGCGAAAGATATAAGCAAAACTCCGGCAATTGTCCAAAAAGCCCTATTATTGTTTGTTCTAAATTGACAAAGCCCGTTTTTTCGGATAACATTAGAAATGTAATCAAAAAGTAATATTTAGCAAAATCTGCGAAAACAGATGGCGCAAAGCTATGAGTCTAAGGTAGCGATACTATGATCGTCAGGCTGCAAACATTCTTGCAGCCTGACTTTTTTTTTCGAACACCGGAGGAGCTCGGCATGGACATCGGGAGAACGCTTGTGGGGGGGTACAGGAGAAGCGAGGTTGACCGCCGGATCGGCAGCCTGGCCGAACGGCTGGGCGACGCGGAGGAGAAGGCCGCCGCGCTCGAGGCGGAGCTCGCGGGGCTGCGCAAGTCTTCCCGGGCGGATATCGAGGCGGCGGAGCGCGAGGCCGAGGCGGGGCGCAGGAGGATCGGCGAGCTCAAGGCGCAGGCCGATGCCCTGGCGAAGCAGGCCGAGGAGCTCAAGGAGCAACTCGCCGCGAGAGACCGCCAGATTTTCCAGATGGAGGAGCGCTGCCGGCAGGCTGACAGGACGGCAGAATTGTACGATGAGAAGGTGCGCCAGATCGGCAGGATCTATCTGGATGCCTTTGATTATTCCGAGCGGTTGAAGGAGAATGCGAAAAAGGAAGTGGCGGACATCGTCAATTCCTTTTTCAATGAAGCACTGTCCTCCGGGAAGAGCGCCAGAAACGCGAGAAGCGAGATGGACGGCTACAAAGGGACTCTGGGCGACATCGCCGCCGGGCTCGAGGAGACATCCGCCTTCCTGAAGCGCAAGCTGGAGGGCCTGGGGTACCGCGAAGGCCGGAGCCTCTATCCGCAGGAGGGATTCGATTCCGCGAAAGTGCGGATCATCGACAAGGTCCGCGACGGATTCGGACAGGACGACGCACGCGGCGCGGACCGTGCCGCAGGCAGCCGGGAGTCCATGCGTACGGCCGCCGCTTACCGCGAGGCACCGGAGCCGATGCCGCGCGAGGAGGTCCCGGCCGCGGGCGACGCGGAGGAAGATCGGCAGAAGTACCGGCAGAAATATGACGAGCTGGACCGCGCGCGGCACGCCGGAGACGGCCGGACGGCCGGCGGAACGGAAGAAGGCGCGGACATGTCCGCGGACGGGGACGCCCGCGGCGAGGATATCTCCGATATGCCCGCTGCTTCTCCGAGGAAGACCAGCATCCGGGAGATCCTTGAGAAATACTCCAAATACTGACCGCGTGAATGCCGGCCTGACGGGAAATGACGTAAATGAAAACCGGGAAATCGTTCAGCGTGTTTGCGATCATTCTGATGTCGGCCATCGTCGCCGCGGGGTTCATCATGTCTTCTGCATCGCTGGATGACGTGCTGTCCGGCTATTTCAGCGCATCCGGCACATACCTGATCACCGACTGGAGTTCCGTCTCCGGCGAAGCCGGCGCGGCCGGCGCGGCAGAGCCGGGAAGGCGCTTCGCCGACCGTCTTTTCGTCGCGGGCAGAGCGCTGACGGATGCCCGGATTTCCCTTTCTGCCGTGATCCCTCCGCAGTCCGCGGACAGGCAGCTCATCCTGATGCTCAACGGCGACGATATCCGGATCACGCTCGACGGTGTCCTGCAGGATCCGGAGATCCAGACCGGGCCGCTGACGCTCCGGCACACCCTTATCCTTCCCCTTCCCGCATCCGCGGCTGCGAGGGAACTGAATCTGCAGGCCGGTACCGGCCTGCTGTTCGACATCCGGGCCGCCGTCGCGGACCGTGCCGATGTCGAGTCCATGGCACAGGCAGGACGGGACATCGCAATCTCCCTCATCATTTCCATCGCCATGGCCGGAATTCTCATGTTTCTCCTCTCCCTCATCCTTGCGATCCGGCTCAGGAAGACCGCCCGGATGGCCTGGACGGGCCTGCTGCTTCTCGGGACCGCGGCGGGCATCCTGCTGTGCGAGCGGTACGACCTGTTCGACATCAAAGCCCGGTATCTTCCGGCGTTTTTTCTCAACGGAGGATACCCGAAGGAGATCGTGGCCCTGCTGTCGGTCCTATTATTTGCGGTTTTCCTGATTTTTTCCCGATCGATCGAAAAAAAGAGCGTGCTCCTGCGGATCCTGCCTTTCCTGCTCCTTCTGACCGGTGTTCTGCAGTCAATGCCGGACATTTCCGCATATTACGCCTATATCATGTACGGATACGCGGCGTTCACCGTGCTGTCGGGGATCATCTATCTGATCGCATACCGCGCATCGCTGAGCAGCCGGTACTTCAGCGACCGGTTCCACGCGTTCTCCTTTTTCCTCGTGACGCTCTGCATGGCCTACGATTTCCTCAATCCCGTCCTCCGCCTGTATTCGGGGAACGGCGGCATATTCCACATGGCGGTCCTTGTGTTCGCGGCCTCGGACATCTACCGTTCGGTGACCCTCGCGATCCATATCAATGTCCGGATCACCGAGAGGGCCATGCAGAGGGAGCGGAGCCGCCGGCACATCGAACGGATCTTCGAGGAAAGCGCCAGGATCTTTGCCGCCCACGAGTTTGAGGGCTTCTGTATCCAGACGGCGCAGAGTGTCCGCAACCTCATCAGCGACGATCTCGATGAAAACCGGTACAAGTCGACAAAAGTCGGGCCGACGCCGGAACGGGAGCTCGGCATCAGCGTCGCCGTCCGCGACCCCGGCACCGGAGCGTACCGGGAGATCTACAATGCCGGCGGGGTCGAGGGGTGCGATTATCCGGGGATCGAACGCAGCTACCGCCGAAAGAAAAAGGGCGGCGTCCTGTTCGGGGGGAATTATGTCGCGATGCTTCTTCTGGTGTCCGGCGAGCCCGCCGCGATCATCTACATCGAAGGGATCCCGGAAGGCATTTCCGATAGCCTGAGGAACATCCTGGACATCGCGTATTCGAATATCGCGATGGCGCCGGACAATCTGAAGCTGCGGGAGGATATCCTGCAGACGCGTGAATCCGTTTTCACCTACCTTGCTGAAATGACCGAGGCCAAGTCGGAGGAGACCGGGATGCATCTCAAGCGGGTTTCGGAGTATGTCCGGGCGATGTGCTATGAGATGGGCATGTCGCCGGAGGAATCGAGGGTCGTCGCCATCGGCTCGATGATGCACGACGTGGGCAAGCTGGCAATCCCCGAGGAGCTGATCAACAAAAAGGGCAAGCTCACGGAAGAGGAGTACGAGACGGTCAAGCAGCATGTCCGCTACGGCAATAACATGCTGTCGAAGTCGGAAGGCGAATACATGGCCGCAGGGGCCGTGATCGCCCAGCAGCACCACGAGCGGTGGGACGGCGAAGGCTATCTCGGGCTCAAGGGGGAGAACATCCACAAATACGCCCGGATCACGGCGCTGGCGGACGTGTTCGATGCGCTGACCAGCAGCCGGTCCTACAAGACCGCCTGGAGTGTCGAGGAGGCGAGCGGCTACATGATCGAGAAATCGGGGACGCAGTTCGATCCCGAGGTCGTCAATGTCTTTCTCCGCTGCGTCGACCGGATCCGGGAGATCCGGAACCAGTACCCCGATTGATTCGGAACGGGCGAAGGGGCCCGGACATCAGGAAGAGGAAAGGAATACCGACGAGCCATGGGGTTTCTTGCATACATTCTGCTGGTGGCATGCCTTGTCATGATCGGCATCGAGTTTGTCTGGCTGAGCATTCTGGCCGCGCGCAACGAGGCGGCGGAGGAGCGTGCGAAGGGAGCCGGGCGGATCCTGCGCGAGAAGATCGACAGCATCGTGTCGGCGCCGACCTTTGCCAGCATGGACGAGGGAGTCCGGGAGCTGAAGGAATTTACCGGACAGGATAAGTCCAGGATGAACGCCATGTGCGAGCTGCTGATGGAGCGGATCGCGGCGAACGGATCGGCGAAAACGGAAGGGTTCCGGAGAGCGGTGTACCTGATCATCCGGGAGACCGGGGCGATCGGGTTCTACGCCGGCATGCTCGGGCACGGGAATGCGTACGACAAGGCCTATGCCTGCCGCAAGATGGCGGATTTCGGCGTCGTGACCGCGGCCGGGAGCATCCGCGGGCTGCTGTATTCCGGCAACCGGAACCTCTATTACAACGCCGCCGCCGCGCTGTCCGCGCTTGGCGATGAAGAGGGTGTTTTCCGCGCCATTTCCGGGATCCGCAGCAATTTCCGCCTGTCCTACCGGGTGATCGTCGAGATCCTCGACCAGTACACGGGTGATATCGCGGAGCTGGGGAAACGGCTGCTCGCGATCGACAACGAATATATCCGGGCATCGGTCGTCAAGGCTCTGGCCAAGCGGAGGATCGCCGCGTTCGAAGATCTGTATCTCCGGATGCTCGGCGAGAAGAACGCCAATCTGCGCGCCGCGGCGCTGAGGGCGCTCGGCGAGCTCGGCATGCCGGGCAGCGAGCAGGCTTTCATCGCGGCAAGCCGGGATGCGGAATGGACGGTGCGGCTGGCCGCGGTCCGGGCCATGCGGAGGCTGCGCACGCCGGAAGCCCTGAGCGCGGTGGCCGCGGCGACGGGCGACGCGGAATGGTGGGTCCGGTATAATGCTGCGCAGGCGCTCGCAGAGATGGACAGCAGCCTGGTGTATGTCGAGAAGGTGCTGAAAGGGTACGATCCCTATGCTTCCGAGGCCGTTCTCCGCGCTTTGTACGAGAAAAGCTGCGCGGCGGAAGGATAGGGGACAGGCATATGGCGGCGCTGCATCTGGCGATTTTCTATTTCAACCGGTTCTGCATCGCTTTCACGCTGCTGCTGAGCGGCATCTACCTGTTCCAGTTCATCGTGTCCTATGTGCAGATGCGCAAGACGATCCGCAGGGAGCCGGCGGACGATTTCAGCCGGTACTCCGATTCGGACAACCTGATGCCGGTTTCCATCATCATCCCGGCATACAACGAACAGGAAAACATCGTGTGCGCCGTCCGTTCGCTCCTGAAGCTGCGCTATCCCGCCTATGAGATCATCGTGGTCAACGACGGCTCGACGGACGGGACCGGTAAGGCCGTCCTCGAAGCGTTCGGCCTGACGCCGGTCGGACTGCCGGTCCGGGTCTCGCTTCCGACCGGGCGGATCCGCGGCGTCTATGCCAGCCGGGATTTCCCGGATCTCCTGTATGTCGAAAAGGATAACGGCGGGAAGGCGGATGCCCTGAACGCCGGGATCAACGTGTCGAAATACCCGCTGTATGTCTGCCTCGACGCCGACTCGCAGCTCG
>CAZDPQ010000064.1:0-14134 GCA_964507305.1 uncultured Oscillospiraceae bacterium | reverse complement strand
GACGCCCGATCACATGCAGAGCGATTACACGGCGCTCGACCTGTACTCCAAACTCTTTGAAAACAACGGTGTGCTGCCCTACTGGTGCTACTACGCTACACCTTACGCGCTCCAGGATTCCGACACGGCGACCCCCTGGATAGCTCCGCCGTCCGATTACGGGAAATGGTATGAGGTCTGCCGCGACATCGCGAAAAACCTCCGGGAAAACGGGATCACGACGTTCGCAAATGAGATCTGGAACGAGCCCGATTTGTCTCAGTTCTTCAGCGGCACATTCAGCGATTACATCGATATCTACCGGTACGGGTCACGGGGCGTCCGCGACGGCAACCCCGACGCGGTCGTCGGCGGGCTGTCTGCGGCCAATCCGGACCGCCGGGTGCGCAGCGGCGACCTGAAGCGGTTTCTGGACGCGGTCACCGCCGAGGGGCTTCCGCTGGATTTCATCTCGTTCCATGCCTACAATACCAACAATGTCGACCCCGCCGTCCAGACCGGACTCATACGTGAAGTCCTCGACGGGTACCCCGGCCTCCGGTCGGTCCGCATGCACCTGAATGAATACAACCTCGGGATGAATGCCCTGACGACCTGCTCCTTCGCAGCACCCGCCAGAGTGTTCGACGACCTTCTGGCGCTGAACGCGCAGACGGACCTCGAGGTCATCAACTGGGCGATGTTCCTCGACGCGAACAACGAACTGAGCCTCGTCGACACCTTCGGGCACAAGATGGCGCTGTACCACGCGTTCGAATTCTACAACAACATGCCGTATGTCCGCCGCTCGGTGATCAATGCGTCCGAGGTCCAGGCTTTCGCGTCGGCGGACGATCACAACGCGGATGTCATCTTGTACAATTTCCCGTCGAAATCGGAGCGCTGCACCGTCAATGTCCGTCTGGAAGGCATCCCCTTTACGAAAGGGGACGTCAAGGTTTTCGCAATCGACAGCACCCATTCGAGCTACTTTGATACGAAGAAAAGCGATGACGCAGAGATCGTATGGGAAGGGGAAAATATTCCCCTCGGCACCCTGTGCCTGCAGCTGCAGATGGAGCGGTACGCGACCTTCATGATCCGCGTCACCGACGGGTCCGGCCTGTCTTCGCTCGACAAGGCGGAACCGGTCGGGACGTTTGTTCGCCGGGATTATTACTACACCGACCGCGGCAAAAACTGCTACGCCGAATATGACCGACTCTCCCAGACCGCGTACTTCGGGATGGGCACCAACCGCAAGGCGCAGGCTGCGACATCGGTGGTTTTCGACGATGTGGCGGAGCCGTTTACGATTCGGTCCGCGTTCTCAGGGAACGCGGACGGCCCGGGTGCCTGCGGCGTGCAGATCTCCTGGCATACGCCGGACGGATATGCTGAGCCGGTCTTTTACCGGATCGCGGGAACGGGAGAAATCCCGGCATCCCCCTGGGAGCCTTCTGCAGGATCCGTGCGGGAGCCGGGCGCAGCGTGGATCGCTGATCCGGCGGAACTGGCACCGGAGGGTTTCGACGGAAGGATCCGGGTCGCGTTCATTATCAGGGACATGGCGCCGGGCAGCAGCGCCGAAGTATCGCTGACGAAGGAAGGATGACTGTGAAAAGAAAGATCCGCATCAGCCTCATAGCCTTTGCCGCCGCTCTGGCCCTTCTTCCCGCAGCTTTTGCGCCTGTCGGTGCGCGCGCCGCGGAGGAAACGGACGGGACGGTGATCCCGGGCGTCCTGCAGGGCGGGCGGTCCGACTCGTACGCGGCGTACCTCGAAGCCTGTGCGGAGGTCCCTTTCGGCACCGCGGAGATCGCCGCGGGGCCCGGGGATCTCGCAGGCATCGCGGACGGCGAGGTCGAGGAGGATTGGAAAGGGACCGGAAGGCAGGCCGTGTCGGTCGCCGAATCGGGCTGGATGGAATTTACCGTCGAGGTCCCCGAAGAAGGGCTATACAATATCGCCGTCGATTATTATCCGGAACTTACCAGCGGGACGACCATCGAATTCGAAAGCGCGATCGACGGGAAGCTTCCTTTCTATGAATGCGCGTATTTCATGTTCTATTCCGTGTGGAAAGACCTGGCGCCGGCGGGCGAAGCGAAGGACGCGAACGGGAACGACCTGATCCCCGGACAGGAAGAGACTCCGCAGTGGTTGTCGGGCTACCTGCGCGACCTCAACGGCGTTTACGCGCAGCCTTACTTTTTCCACTTCACGAAAGGGCGGCATATCATCCGTTTTACCTCCACGCGGGAGGCGCTGACGATCGCCGGGATCCGGCTTACCGTTTCGGGAGGCATCCTGAAGCCCTATGCCGACGTACGGGAAGAGTACGAGCAGAAGGGGTACAAGCCGGCCGAGTCCCCCATGATCACACTGGAGGCGGAGCATCCGCAGACCAAATCCGACTCGAGTCTCTACGCGCACTCCGACAGGACTTCACCGGACACGACGCCATACAGTCCCGCTAAAGTCCGCCTGAACATCCTGGGCGGGATGAGCTTTTCGTCTCCGGGCCAGTGGGTCGAGTACGCGTTCCGGGTGGAGAAAGCCGGACTGTATAAGTTCGGCATGCGCGCCAGGCAGAGCTTCCTGAGCGGTTCGTATGTGTCGCGCAACATCTATATCGACGGGACGATCCCGTTTCAGGAATTTTCAGATATCCGGATCCCGTATTCCATGAACTGGCAGAACATCCTGCCGGACTATGAGGTCTATCTGGACGAAGGCCCGCACACGCTGCGGATCGAGGTGACCGTCGGGACGCTGTCGGAGATCATCGCCCGGGTCGAGGATTCGGTCTACCAGCTCAACCGGGCGTACCGCAGCATCATCATGATCACCGGCACCGTGCCGGATCCGTACCGGGACTACAAGCTCGACTATGTGATCCCCGAAGTGTTCGGCATTTTCAAAGACCAGGCTGAAGTGCTCCGTTCCTGCGACCTGCAGCTGCTTGCCCTGACCGGCAGGCGCGGAGGCATGAACGGGATCCTGCAGGCGTTCGCGAAACAGATGGAAAGTTTCTGTGCGAAGCCGGAAACGGTCCAGCTGAGACTGGGCAGCTTCAAGGACAAGATCGGGAGCCTCGGCGACTGGCTGATCGACATCAAACGGCAGCCGCTCGAGATCGACCGGTTCTACGTCTACTCCTCTGTGGCCGGCGGGCCGCCCGCCGCCAACAGCGGGATGCTCCGGCAGCTCCGCCATGTGCTCCTGTCGTTCATCGCCTCGTTTACCGAAGATTACAATTCCATCGGCGGGACCGGCGGAACCGGCCGCCCGATCGAAGTCTGGGTCCAGACCGGCCGCGACCAGGCCAACATCCTGCGCAGTCTGATCTCGAACTACTTCACCCCGGATAAAGGCATCGACGTCACGCTCAAGCTCGTACAGGGGCAGCTCCTTGCGGCGACGGCGGCGGGCGTCGGGCCCGACGTCGCGCTGCAGGTGGGAGCCGCCGAGCCGGTCAACTACGCGCTGCGCGGAGCGGTCGCGGACCTCAGGCAGTTCGGAGACCTGGACGGTGTCCTGGCCCGATTCCGCGAAAGCGCTGTCGTGCCGTTCGAATTCGCGGGAGGTATCTACGCGCTCCCGGAAACGCAGACCTATCCCGTCCTGTTTTACCGCAGCGACGTATTCGGGGAGCTCGGGCTCGAAGTCCCGACGACCTGGGAGGAGCTGTTCCATGTCGTGGGGATCCTCCAGAAAAGCAGCATGACGATGGGCATCCGGGCGCCGAGCAGCATCGTGGGGTCGTCGGACGGCCTCAGCTCGATGGCGATGTTCCTGTACCAGCGGGGCGGGACGTTTTACACGGACGGCGACCGCAGGTCCGGGCTTTCCTCCGAAGCGGCGATCGCGGCTTTCAAGACCTGGATCTCGTTGTACCAGGACTATTCGATCCCCCTGGCCTATAATGCGGCTTACCGCTTCCGGACCGGGGAGATGCCGCTCCTGATCGAGGATTTCACGCTGTACAACATGCTGTCGGTCACCGCACCGGAGATCCGGGGCATGTGGGGGATCGCCGCCGTCCCGGGCACTGTAAAAGAGGACGGCACGATCGACCGCACGGTCGCCGGCACCGGCATCGCCTGCATGATGATGAACGCTTCTTCCGACAAGGAAGCGGCCTGGGAGTTCCTGAAATGGTGGACCTCGGAGGATGCCCAGCTGGCCTTCGCAAAAGATATCGAAACCCAGCTCGGGATATCGGCGCGCTATCCGACGGCGAATGTAGCGGCATTCGCGAAACTGCCGTGGTCGGCGGACGAGTTCCGGCTGCTGTCGGGCGAATTCGCGAACGTCCGGGCGATCCCGCAGATCGCCGGCGGCTACTTTACGTCGAGGCATCTCAACAACGCGTTCCGGCGCGTGATCACCTACAAGGAGGATCCCCGCAGGGTGCTGCTCGAATACACGAAAAACATCGATGACGAGATCGCGTCCAAGCGTTCGGAACTGGGTCTGGACTGAAGTCCATCCGCGCCCGGCGCGCATGCGGGCCGGCAGGCGAAAGGAGCAACTGACGTTGAAAACGGAAGCCAAAGAGACCCTGCTGCATAAGATCAGGAAAAACAAGGTCTGCTATGCCATGATTTCCCCCTATGTGTTCCTGTTCTTCTGTTTCACGGTGATTCCGGTCCTGATGTCGATCGGGCTGAGCTTTTCCTATTACAATATGCTGGAGACGCCGCGGTTCATTTTCCTTGAAAACTACCGGAGGCTTTTCCTCAACGACGACGTCTTCCTGATTGCGATCCGGAACACCCTCGTCTTCGCGGCGATCACCGCGCCGGTCGGTTATGCCAGCTGCTTCATCCTTGCCTGGATCATCAACCAGTTCCGGCCTGTCACGCGTGCGATCCTGACAGTCTGTTTCTACGCGCCTTCGATTTCGGGAGCCGTCTACGTGATCTGGTCGATCATGTTTTCCAGCGACAACTACGGCTACATCAACAGTCTGCTGATGCGGGCCGGGATCCTCCGGGACCCGGTGAAGTGGCTCGAGGATCCCCGCTACACCTTCGGCGTGGTCGTCCTCGTGGCGCTGTGGCTGAGCATCGGCACCAGCTTCCTCTCGTTTATCGCGGGCCTCCAGGGCGTCGATAAAAACCAGTATGAAGCTGGAAAAATCGACGGCATCCGGAACCGCTTCCAGGAGCTGTGGTACATCACGCTGCCGAACATGATCCCGATGCTGTTGTTCGGCGCAGTCATCCAGATCGCGGGGTCGTTCGGCGTCGGCGATATCACGGCCAACCTGGCCGGGCTGCCCAGCGTCGATTATTCCGTCCATACGATCGTCAACCATATCGTCGATTACGGAAACATCCGTTTCGAGCTCGGCTACGCGTCGGCCATCGCGACGATCCTGTTCGTCCTGATGGTGTTTGTGAACAAAACGGCGCAGAAACTGATCCGGAAGGCGGGAACCTGACGGGGAGGGGCGCGGGCTCTCCGGAGCCCGCGGTCCCGCCGCCGGAGAAAAAGAACAGGGGAACACAAGGCATATGAGATTTTTCCATCGAAAAACGAACAGGCTGCCCGGATACGGGAAAACGTCCAGACGGATATCCATGGTTTTCCTGGCTTTTCTGGTGTCATTCTCGATTTTCCCGCTGGTTTATGTCATCAGCAACGCGTTCAAGCCGCTGGATGAGCTCTTCATCTATCCGCCCAGGCTGTTCGTCAGTAAACCGACCCTGGACAATTTCCGCGACCTGTTCATCGCGACGGGGCAATCCTGGATCCCTTTCACGCGCTATGTCTTCAACACGGTCTTCGTTACGGCGGTCGGTACGGCCGGACACCTTTTTCTGGCTTCCATGGCCGCCTACATTTTCGCGAAGCACGAGTTCCCGGGAAGCCGCCTGATCTTCCGCCTGGTCGTGCTGTCGCTGATGTTCACGCCGGCTGTCACGAACATCCCCAACTACATCATCATGGCCCGGCTCAAGCTGATCGACACCTACCTGGCGGTCATTCTGCCCTCCCTCCAGTACAGCCTGGGGCTTTACCTGATGAAGCAGTTCATGGAGACCATTCCGGACTCCGTGCTCGAATCCGCGCGGACGGACGGCGCGGGTGAATTCCTTGTCTACTGGAAGATCGCGATGCCGTCGGTGAAGCCGGCCTGGCTGACCCTGATCATCCTGATGATCCAGTCCCTGTGGAACAGCATATCCCCCTACACCTACAGCGAAGAGCTCAAGTCGATGCCGCAGGCACTCTCCCAGATCCTCGCAGGAGGGATCGCCCGGACCGGCGCGGCGGCGGCCGCGGCGCTGATCATGCTCAGCGTGCCGATCCTGACGTTTATTTTCTCCCAGTCCCAGGTGATCGAGACGATGAGCACCTCCGGGCTGAAGGAATGAAAAGCTCCCCGCAGCCGTTTGGCGTCGCGGACCGGAGAAGAAGATGATGAAAAGAAAGGACTAAAGACCCTATGAGGCGTTTACCCTCGAAACCGGCCATATTCCTGACAGTCGCCCTCCTCGCCGCGGCATTTGCGTCCGCGCCGGCGTCCGCGCTGGAGGAGTATTCGCAGCGCGCGCCCTACACCGGGTATTCGTATTCGCCGTATGACGGGACGCTGCTGTACGGGCCGGAATCCTATATCCCGGCATCGGTCCTCCGGGGAACGGACCTTCTCGATTCGCCGTTTAAAAATCCGCAGGACCTGTTCATCGATGAGAAGAACGGCAGGATCTATGTCGCGGACACGGGCAACGCGCGCATCGTCATGTTTGACAAAGACCTGGGCGGGCTGCAGGTCCTGGACCGGTTCACGGGCGCCGACGGGACGGAGGTTCCTTTTGTTTCGCCGGACGGGCTTTTCGTCACCGGTACGGGCGAGCTTTATGTCGCCGACAAGGGACTCTCCGCCGTGATCGGCTTGAACCCGGATTTTTCCCTGAAAAAAATCTACTCCCAGCCGACTTCCAAAATCTATGACGGCAGCCTCGGCTTCAAGCCGGAAAAAGTGGCCGTCAGCACGGACGGCAATGTCTATATCGTATGCGAAGGGTTGTTCGAAGGAGTCGTCGAGCTGGCGGCCGGCGGGGAATTTCTGGGATATGTCGGGGTCAACCTCGTGGTTCCCAATGTCTGGGAGCTTTTCTGGAGAGCCGTGTCGACCCGCCAGCAGCGGACAGCCATGAAATCGTTCATTCCTGTGGATTTCAACAGCCTGGACATCGACACGGACAATTTCGTCTACACCGTTTCGCAATTGGACAACAACGCCTCGACATCGGCAGTCAAGCGCCTGAATCCCGGCGGCACCGATGTGCTGCGGAACTCCACGACATTCGCGATCATGGGCGACCTCAACTACCTGACGCAGGGGCAGACCATCGGGTCGAGCCTGTTCGCCGACATCGCGGTGATGCCGGACGGCATCTACGCTGCCGCCGATTCGAAGCGCAGTCGGATCTTCGTCTATGACAGCTACGGCGTGATGCTGTTCGCGTTCGGCGGGAGCGGCTCCCTGGCCGGCAATTTCACCACGATCGGTGCTCTGGACAACGACGGCAGGGATCTGTATGTCCTCGACGCGGGAAAAGGCACGATCACGCGGATGCAGCCGACCGCTTATGGCAGCGCGCTCCTGTCGGCCACCGCGAACTTCCAGAACGGCGACTACCGGAAAGCGGTCGACGAATACCGCTCGGTCCTGAAGATCAACAGCAACTGCGAATCCGCCTATCAGGGGATCGCCCTGTCCCAGCTGCAGGACGGCGACTACACCGCGGCCATGCACAACTTCCGGCTCGCCAATGACAGGATCAACTATTCCAAGGCATTCAAGCAGTACCGCAAGGAGCTGTTCAGCCGGTACTTTGTCTGGTTCTTCGGTGCTATCGTTCTTTTGCTGCTTTTTCTCGCGCTCCGGCAGCCGGTCCGCCGGCTCCTTCGCCGAAGAGCGGGCGGCGCAGGCACCCGGGAAGACACAGACGGAGGAGATGAACGGCTTCCCGCCGGCGTGCGCAGCTGGCTGTCCAGCCTGGATTTCTGCTTCTATCCGTCCATACGGCCTTTCAAGGGATTCTGGGAACTGAAAAAAGAACGCCGCGGGACGCTGTCCGGAGCCTTCACCCTGATCCTGGCGTTCGCGACGGTCATGCTGGCCGGTCAGCTTTTCACGGGATATATTTTCAACTACACCGACCCCGACACATTCCAGCCGCTGCGCTATATCGTGGTCATGCTCGTGCCGATCCTGCTTTTCTGCGTATCGAACTGGTGCCTGACGACCCTGATGGACGGTGAGGGAAATGTTCGGGACATCATCATCTCGGTCGCCTACGCGCTGGTGCCGGTCATCCTCACGCAGATCGCAGCCATCATCCTGTCCAACCTGATCATCCGGGACGAGAACATCTACCGGATCGTGCTCGAATACACGGGATATATCTGGACGGGTGCCCTGCTCCTGATCGGAAACATGACGATCCACAATTACGAGATGGGTAAAGCGGTGGGAATGATGGTCCTCACCCTGGTAGGGATCGCGGTCATCGTCTTCCTCGCGCTGGTTTTCATCAATCTGGCGTATGAAATATACAATTTCGGATTCTCGATCTACTACGAGATCCTGTTCCGGTAGGGAGGGCGGTCATGAAATACAAACGATTGCTGAAATTCACGATCACCGCTGCCGCCGGGATCACCGCTGCCGCGCTGCTGTCCTCCGTTTTTTCCGGTGCGGGCGGCGGCGCCGTCCCCGGAAATGCCGCCATGCGGCCCGCCGGACCGGCTGCTTCCCAGCGGACGGACGGGCTGAGCGGAGTCCGGCAGGATGACCTCGGGGCGGAAGGATTTCCGACGGAAGTCCCGGAGAGCTTTGCCCTGAAACTGAAGAACGACCGGCTTGAGCTTTATTATAAGGATGAAACAGGCGAGGTCGCGCTGAA
Organism: uncultured Oscillospiraceae bacterium; assembly: GCA_964507305.1. GTDB lineage: Bacteria > Bacillota > Clostridia > Saccharofermentanales > UBA5734 > JAQVYV01. The sequence goes on along the minus strand of CAZDPQ010000064.1, from coordinate 5,225 downwards.
GGACATCGCTTCGGGAGCCGTCTTTTTCTCCAACCCGCAGGACCGGGAATCCGACAGCTACGCACAGGGATCGGTGAAAAAATCGATCGCCGCTCAACTGTCGGTCGCGTACTTCAACAGCGACGGCACACAGGGCCTCATGGACAGCGCCAATTATTCCGCCGCATATAACAATATTTCCGCGTCGGTGAAAGGCGGCGTCCTGTCCGTCTCGTACAAGATCGGCAAGGAGAAGGTGACGATCAACGACGTGCCGCAGCAGATGTCCCAGGAACGCTTCGAGGCGATCCTGTCCAGGCTGTCGGAAGCGGACGCGTCCGACCTCAAGAGCCAGTATACGCTTGTCAGGCTCAACGACAATGATTCAGCGAAGGTCCGCGAGACGAAGCTGCAGAAGTATAAGAATATCGCCAGCAACCCGATCTATTTCCTGAAATACGAGACCGACCGGGTCCTGGCCAAGGTGAAGGGCTACCTGGACGCAGCCGGATACACGACGGAAGACCTGATTTTCGACAACGAAGAGAACGGGATCGAGGCAGAGGTCGTGTCGATCCCGACCTTCACCATTGTCATCGATTACGCGCTGGACGGGGACAGCCTGGCTGTGACGTTGGATACGCAGAAGATGACATACCAGAAGGCGACGCCCCTCAGCGAGATCCGCGTCCTCGAATATTTCGGCGCCGGATCACCGGAGGATCGGGGGTATCTCCTCGTGCCGGACGGGAGCGGGAGCCTGATCTATTTCAACAACTTGAAAAGGGAAGCGACGCCTTTCAGCATGAAGATCTACGGGAAGGATTACGCGACCCGGTACACCCAGAATTACCAGGTGGACGAACCGGCGCGGTACCCCGCGTGCGGGATCAAAAACGGCGGCGCCGCTCTCCTGATTGCGATGGAAGAGGGCGAATCCCTCGCCGAAGCCGACGCGTATGTTTCCAGGATGAGGACCTCCTACAACAATGTCTATTTCACCGTTCACCCGGTCGCTGTCGAAAAGGTCGACCTGTCGGAGCAAAGCAACTGGGCCCATTCGATGGTCGCTTCCCAGCAGAAGCCGTATCAGGGGGCTTTCCGGATCCGGTACACGCCGGTCATGGAAGATCCGACATATGCCGGCATGGCGGCTGCATACCGCGGCCGGCTTCTGCAGCGCGGCATTCTCGGCGAACAGAAAGCTTCGGAGAGTCTCCCGCTGCATCTTGCCCTGCTTGGCGGCGTTTCCGTGCAGAAAACATTCATGGGGATTGCTTATGACGCGGTGGAGCCGCTGACGGATTTCCGGCAGGCGCAGGATATCCTTGCTTCCCTGAACGAAAACGGCATCCGCGGAGCGGACATCCGTTTCCTGGGCTGGTTCAACAAAGGCGTGTCCCAGCAACTGGCGTCCTCCGTCCGGGTCCTGCGCGCGCTGGGCGGGGCGGACGGCCTGGCCGCACTGAGCCGGGCCGTCGCGGAGAATGGCGGCGTGCTGTACCCGGATACGTTTTTCTTCAACATCTATTCGAGAGGAAACGGCTACCGCTCGAACCGCGACAACATCCGCAGCCTGAACCGGGACATCAGCGTCAGCTACTTCTACAATCCCGTGAATGGCTACCGGAATTATGAAATGGGCAGCATCTACAAGCTGTCGGCCGGCAGGATCGGCAGCGTCGTGCAGTCTTTCCTCGGCGGCATCCGCCCGCTTTCCCTGGACGGGATCTGCGCCGCGGACCTCGGCTCCGACCTCAGCTCCGACTATTCCGACACATCACCTCTTTCGAGACCGGAATCGCAGGCACTGGCCGCCGGCGCTCTGGAAAAGATTCATGAGCAGTACCGGGTCATGGCGTCGGATCCGAACCTTTACGCTCTTCCGGGGACGGACGAGATCGTCGGGCTGGCCGCGAACGACAGCGGCTTCGACATCACCGACCTGTCGATCCCGTTTTACCCGATGGTCCTCCACGGGTACCGCGACTACTCCTCGGTGCCGCTCAACTACGCCTCGGACTACCGGAACGCGCTGCTGCAGAGCATCGAATACGGGGCGGGCCTGGATTACATGCTCTGCGCGGAAGATCCATCCGTTCTGAAGTACACGCATTATTCCTTTTTCTACACCGGGATGGCGGACGATTGGATGCCGGACTGCATCAGCAGCTACAAGGAAGCGGCCGCGGCTCTCGACGGCCTCAACGATCTGCGGATGGTGTCCCACCGGGCGATTTCCGAAACGCTTTTCTGCACCGGGTATGAGGACGGAACGGAAGTCTATGTCAATTACGGCGGGACGGATGTCGTATATGCCGGGGTCACTGTGCCCGCGAAGGGCTATGCCCGCGGCCGGACCGGGCAGGACGGGCAGGGCTGACAGGACCGACAGGACGGGCAAGACCGACAGAATGGACAGAACGGATGACAAGAGGTACCGGAATGGATCGTAAAAGGAAAGAGAAAAAAATCGATACACTGGAAAAACGCAAGGCGAAATATGGCTACCTGTTCCTGCTGCCGCTCCTGTTCGGGCTGATTTTCCTGTTCGGGATCCCGCTGGTGCACTCGATCCTGTTCGCGGTGAGCCGCATCGATTTCAGCGCGACGGGAGGCTACAGCCTGACCTTTATCGGAGCGGGCAATTTCTACGACTCTCTGTTCGTCGAAGACCAGTTCCGCAAAGCGGTCGTCACCTCCACGCTGAACACCTTGCTGAACACACCGCTGATCCTGACGTTCAGCTTTTTCCTCGCCATGCTCCTCAACCAGAAATTCGCCGGCCGGAGCGCCGCGCGCGTGATCGTGTTCCTGACGCTGGTCATGGCTTCCTCGGCGCTGATCACGTTCGAAGCAGGCGACCTGCTGCAGTCGGTCATGGGCTCCGCGGGCGGCTCCTTTAAAAACAGCGAAGCCGTTTCCAAATTCGCGTCGGCCGACCTGACGACGACGCTGATCGTGGGAGGCCTGCCGTCGGTGTTCGTCCAGTACCTGCTGATCGCCGTGGACCGGATCTACAACATCATCGTCCTGTCCGGCGTCCAGGTCCTGATCTTCCTTGCCGGGCTGCAGTCCATCCCCCAGAGTGTCTACGAATCCGCCGACATCGAGGGGGCGACATCCTGGGAGAAATTCTGGAAGATCACGTTCCCGATGCTGGGGTCCCTGTCCATGACCGCGGTGATCTACACCATCATCGACTCGTTTACCCAGACGACCAACACCACCCTGACCATCATCCAGAACACCGCATTCAGCAAGATGAACTTCGGCCGGTCCTCCGCCATGGCGATGATCTATTTTGCCGTCATCCTCCTGCTGATCGGCCTTGTCTACAGGATGTTCAGCCGCTTCATCAGCACGTCCTACCGATAGAAAGGAGATGTTCCCTTGACACGATTCTGGCAGCGGCAGCTGCACCGATTACGACAGGTCAGGCCGGGAAGGCTGCTCTGGATCCTCTTCCGCACCGGGATGCTGATGGGCGTCTGCTATGTCATCCTGTACCCGCTGTTCCTCAAAATGTCGGTGGCGTTCATGACAAAGACCGACATGTACGACATGACGGTCAAATGGATCCCCAAGCATTTCACGCTGGAAAATTTCCAGCGCATCTTCCAGCTGATCGATTATAACAAATACCTGCTGACACAGCTGTTCATCACGATATTGTCCGTCACGCTTCAGCTGATCACGACCTCGTTCGCGGCCTACAGCTTCGCGCGCTTCCGCTTCCGGTTCAAGAACCTGATTTTTTTCATGGTCCTGCTGACGCTGATCATCCCGCAGCAGACCTACATGGTGACATCCTATGTGCAGTTCCGGTATTTCGACTTTTTCGGACTCGGCCAGCTGTGGGGGATGACGGGCCAGTCGACGCTCAATACGCCGATCCCCATCATCCTGATGTCCCTCGGCGGGGTCGCCCCGCGGTGCGGGCTGTATATCTACGTGCTGCGGCAGTTTTTCACGAATCTGCCGATCGAGATCGAGGAATCGGCCTGGGTCGACGGAGCCGGCGTGATGGCGACGTTCCGCAGGATCATGCTCCCGAACTCGATCCCGGCTCTGACCACGATTGTCGTTTTCTCTTTTGTATGGTCCTGGAACGACCTGTACACCGCGACGACCTACATGCCGGCCATGAAGCTGTTCCCGCTGCTTCTGAACAACCTGACATCCAGTGTGACGACCACCCTGAACCGATCCGCCGTGGACATGATCGAAGTGTCCATGCTCACCAACGCCGGAGCCCTGCTGATCCTGGCGCCGATCCTCATCTTCTTTCTGCTTGCGCAGCGCTTCTTCATCGAAGGCGTCGAGCGGACGGGACTTACCGGAGAATAAACAGCAAGACAGGCTTGCAAGGAGAACCTATGGAATACCGCATCTTATCGGAACACCACCTGGGAGACATCGACGCCCTCTACTATGAAGCGGGAGGAGTCACCGCGCTGATGCTCGTCCCGTCATCTCTGAGAGGACAGGTGAAACCTTCGCGCTTTCTCCTGACGGAATCGCTTGTCCAGGCTCATGTCGACGGCGACGAATGGACGGCGCCGTATACGCAGGGGATCTCCATGCGCAACACGGAAACGAGCCTCCGGCTGCGCTTCTGTTCGCAGGACACCGTCAGAGACGGAGATGATGTCACGATCTCCACCGTTCTGCGGGATGACCGGGGCCGGGAAGCGGTCCATTCGCTGACCCATGGCAAAGGCCGCTTCCTCAGGAGCGTCACTTCCTTCCGCAATACGGGAGAGGAGGAGTTCGACCTGATGATGCTGTCGAGCTTTTCGATCACCGGCATCACGCCTTTCGAAGATGGACCTGCCCTGAACGCCCTCGTCATGCACCGCTTCCGCAGCTACTGGAGTTCGGAAGGCCGGCCGGTCAGCGAACCGCTTGAACAGATGCTCCTGAACCCGTCCTGGTCACGCTGGGGGACGCGCTGCGAAAAATTCAGCCAGACCGGATCCATGCCGGTCCGGAAATTTTTCCCGTTCTGCGCCGTCGAGGATGTCCGGCAGAAAGTCACCTGGGCCGCCCAGCTGGAGTGGGCCGGATCATGGCAGATGGAGCCGTACCGCCGCAGCGACGTGCTGAGCCTTTCGGGCGGACTCGCGGATTATGACACGGGCCGCTGGTTCGTCCGCCTCAAGCCCGGCGAAAGCTTCACGTCGATCCCTTCTTCCATCACGGTGTCGGAGGGAGGAGTCGATGAAGCCTGCGACCGCCTGCTT
>CAZDPQ010000063.1:0-14259 GCA_964507305.1 uncultured Oscillospiraceae bacterium | reverse complement strand
GGCTGAAATATGCAGATACCGAAAGGCAATTTACACCAACTTTTTGGACTTGACTCGAATATATGAAAGCACTATCCGACATATCGGGAGTAGATATTCAATATCATAATAACCTTCCTCAGGATCTAATAAAATCGATAAGACACTGGTTTGTTGCAAACGCAGGTTTAACAAACATACCAAGCCCGAACGAGATATGGTTTAAGTCGCTGGATTTTAATGCTGAATATGTTCTGTTTGCCAGAAACAAGGGATACAGCGCTGATGATATGTATGATGTTCCATTTAATGAGCAAATCGAAATGATGCAAAAATTTATAGTTGATAATCCATTTCACTGAAAAATAGCGATCCAATCCAAAGCTACAGCTTAATGTGCTAAAGGTTTACCCCAACATATCATAAAACACATTTTCAGATATTATCTCAATGTCACTACCGGACAGCTTCAATTGTTCCGCCTTTCTATGTTTTGTGCTTTTTCCATCTTTGATTGTTGAGCAATAATCGTTATTCCCCAACACAAGATAATTTGTTGCCTTGTTAACGCCATCTCCACATAGTCCCCCTCGGTCAACAACCAGTTGCATAGCCTCTTTGCGTGACATGCGATCTAGAGTCCCTGTAAACACGAAGACTTTCTCATAGATGGGGGAGTTTACATCAAAGTCAGTATTTGATGGCTGAATATTTTTAGCAGATATAGTGCTATTTGTTGAAAAAAGTGATCTCAAATCAATGTTGTTATTCAAAATATGCTGCTTCATGTATAGGTAACATTGATTTGTATATTCCACATCTGCTGATGCCCTATGTTTTATGCCGTCCCCAATGCAGAAACGAGCCGTTAGGTCACAAAGACGATGATGTCGTTCTTGAGGGAACAACCTTCGGCTAAGTCGCATTGTGTCGATATAGTCATTTTGAAATGGCACACATGATAGGCTTACGCAATTGTCATATATAAAATTGATGTCAAAGTTCACGTTATGTCCGATGACAATACTGTCGCCAACAAATTTGAGAAAATCAGGTAGAACACATTCAATAGAAGGGGCCGAAGATAGCATATCATTTGTGATACCCGTGAGATCTGTGATAAATTCGTCAATTTCATATCCTGGATTCACAAGCGCAGAAAAGCTGTCTATGGCAGTACCTTCTTCGACTCGAACTGCACCAAATTCGATTATATCGTTCCATTCCGGATCAAGCCCAGTTGTCTCTAAGTCGATGACTGTGTAGTTGGAAGGCAGTGCCAGTATGCTCTTCCCTTTTGCCGCTCTTAAGATTTTCTCAGATGAATTTCCAAAAGTTATTGAGATATCCATGTTACCTCCAGTTTATCATTTCCCAAAACAGGTCTCTTATCGCATATGATATTGATCATTTATTTTCTTCGTTATATCTATCTATTAGGTAGTCTACAGCTTTTTCAGCATAAAAATCTTTTTTTGTACCTTGTTTTCTCTTAGGATCGAGATATCGAGTTTGGCAAAGCTCTAATTCCATTTTGATTTCTTGCATAATTTGATTATAGCGACCATTGAATTTTATATCTGACCTCTTCTCTTTAATCTTGTCTTGAAGTTCTTTATATGATAAGGGTAATAATTCAGGCTCAATCCGTACTGCTGGAGCTTTGGGATCACTCGTAATATGAACACTCTTGGCCAGCCTAATTTCTCCAGCACTCTGATCAATAGCCGCAATAATGTCTGCATTTTCTACTGTTTAACACTGGCGGTAAAAACATCAAATCCTACAACAATACTGTCTTTTACATGATCGAGGTTTAATTCTCTGATAGCATGAATTACATTATTAACAAAACCATTATATACCTGCCCCTGGTTTTGCTTTAGGAAATCAATTGGGTTAAAAGGAAGTCTAAATCCTACAGGAAGAATTATTAGATTATCAGAACGAGTAACATCTTTCTTGAAGTATTTTTTCAAAAAAGTATCATAATTCAATACTGCCTTGCAGATCAGCATAAAAACAACTGGGTCAAGTGTGCTTTCGAAAAAATGAACATTCGAGCAACGATAATCGTTAAGAAGCATTAAGTTGGTGTAAAATGCTTGGAATGAATTGTTTTTTTCGATCGCGTTTATATTATCACGAACCAAGCAAGCTGCTTTGGTAAAACTAATAGTGTGATCACTGTTTTTTTCGTAGATTCGTGTTTTGCCAATATATTTATATACATATGCTTTAAGAACCAGCTCCCATGCATTGATAACTAGAATTACGGTAGTGGGATATCTATATGATATATTTGGCTTGTTATGAATCTCGATTCCTGCAAATAAAGCCGCCTGCGAAGAATCAAGTAGAAGTTTTTTGACCGATTTCCCTCTAGTCATATATCTCACTATTTCCTTCCTATTGGCTTGAGTCAGCCAAATTTTACCCCAACATCCAACCTGACCACTTGCTCTCACCCGACATCTAACTTGACCACTCAATTTTCGCTGTTATCTAACCTGACCACTCGCAAAATGCCAATTTCCCCATCTCTCCCCGTCGATCTGTACACTTGCATGGCCGAGGTCGTGACGATGCATAGTCCCGATTTTTCACCCAAACCCGCAAGCGCCCTCGTATCAGGCCTTTCCAGCCTCGTCCCTTGACATCAATACCACCGTCTCAACGTGCTTCGTCCACGGGAAAAGATCGACCGGGGTCACGGCGCGGATCCCGTATGTACCGCCGGCGCAGAGGATCCGGCAGTCGCGGGCCAGAGTGGCGGGATCGCAGGAAACGTAGACGATCCGGGACGGTGCGATCGCTATGATGGCGTCAAGCACCGCGCGGTCGGCGCCTTTGCGCGGCGGGTCCAGGACGACAGCGTCGGCGCGGGCGCCATGGGAGGCGAGGTCCGGGAGGATGGATTCCGCTTTGCCGGCGATGAACGAGGCGTTATGGATGCTGTTGAGGGCAGCGTTCGCTTCGGCGTCGAGGATCGCCTGGCGCCCGATTTCGATGCCGGTCACTTCCCGGCAGTGACCGGCGAGGATCAGGGAAATAGAGCCTGTGCCGCAGTAAAGGTCGAATATGCGGTCGTCATCGGCCGGGTCTGCCAGGCGGAGGATTTCACCGAACAGGCGCTCCGCCATGGCGGTGTTGACCTGGAAAAAGGAGTCCGGAGAAATGCGGAAGCGGAGCCCGCAGACGATTTCTTCGATCGTTTCGCGGCCGAAGATGCATTCGGTCCTGACATCAGATCGGTCCTGCGCGCCGAGCGGAACGATCCGGACGCCGAACGATGCCAGCGTAAGGCCTTCGCGTGTCAGGGTGTCGTCGAGCGCACGGCGAAAAGCGTCGGTCAGAAAAGTGTTTCGCCCGGTAAGCGTCAGGACCGCCATGGCCTGCCCGGTCGCGGTGCCGGTCCGCACGGTCAACTCGCGGACCAAGCCCTGGACGGAGGTATCCGCTTCATCCCGGGGAGCGGAGCCGAAGGCGGCTATGGCGGCGCGCAGGCATTCCCGCGCAAGGTCGGCTGCGCGGGGGGAAACGATGCATTCGGTGCTGTCGACGACGGTGTGGCTTCCTTTGGCGAAAAAGCCGATCTGCGGATGCTCTGCGGTTCCGCCGACCGGCATCTGCACGTTGTTGCGCGAGCGGAAAAGGTTGTCCGGCACAAGGATATCCGAGATCCGTCTCTGGATCTCTTCGCGCGGGAAGCCGCCGATCCGCACCAGGTCTTCGAGGATCCGCTGCCTCTTCCAGCGCGCCTGGGCCGGATAGGCCAGGTGCTGGAGGTCGCAGCCGCCGCACGGGCCTGCGACGGCGCACGGGGGGTCGATGCGGTCCTCGGACGGATGAAGGATCTCGAGGCATTCGGCTTCCGCGTGGCGCCGGGCGATCCGCGTGATCCGGACGCGCACGGTATCCCCGGGCAGGGCGCCGTCGGCGAAGACCGCCAGGCCGCCGGCCCGGCCGACGCCGCGGGCATCGGAGGTCAGGGCGTCGATCCGCAGATCGAGGATTTCGTGGAGTTCCATTGCCGCCGCCTTTCGCGAAAAACAATGCCTGATGCGGGGACGCGATTTCTTTTCATTGTACCGTGAAAGCGGAACCTTTACAATTCCGCACGGAAGCCCTCGCGGCTGACGCACTTATATGTGACTATATCACTGTAAAAACGGTGAAGAAGCAGGTAAACTGAGCATGGATGTTCCGCAGGGGGCATCCACCCGGGTCCCGGCGAATACGGCATGCCGGACGGGAACAGCGCGGCGGAAGTCCGGGAACCAGGATACCGGCGCGGGAAGGGCATGAAGATGAATTATCTGTTGGCATTTCTTGAGGGCATCATCACATTCATTTCACCGTGCATCCTTCCGATGCTTCCGATCTACCTGTCGTATTTCGCGGGCAACCTGGACACGAACGCCGCCGGAGAGGCTCCGGCCGGCGGATCGTCCGGAGGCGGCCGCGCGAAGGACCGCACCGCGGGAAATGTCCTCGGCTTCGTCATCGGCTTCACCGCCGTATTCACCCTTCTCGGCGTATTTGCCGGAAGCCTCGGGAAAGTGCTCAGGGAGCACCAGACCACGGTAAATCTGGTCGGGGGCGCTCTGATCGTGCTGTTCGGCCTGCATTTCACCGGCCTTCTGCGCATCCCGGCTTTAGACCGGGAGAGGCACCTTTCCTTCGAACCCCGCAGCCTCGGCTTTTTCTCCTCCCTGCTGTTCGGGATCGTCTTCTCGATCGGCTGGACGCCGTGCGTCGGCGTCTTCCTCGGATCCGCCCTCATGCTCGCCGCCTCGCAGGACAGCGTGCTCCGCGGCGCCGCGATGCTCTTCCTCTATTCCGCCGGGCTGGCCATCCCGTTCGTGCTCAGCGCCTTCTTCATCGTTCGGCTCCGCTCGGCGTTCGCCTGGATCCGCAGGCATTACCGCGTGATCCGCTGGATCAGCGGCGGACTGCTGATCCTGGTCGGGATTTTCATGATGATCGGGTGGCTCGGCGCTCTGACCGCCCTGCTCACATTCTGATATCACACATAACAGGAGGTTTTCCCATGAACAAAAAACTCACGGCGCCCATCATCCTTTTCGCAGCCATCCTTCTGATCGGAGCAGCTTCCATCACCTACAAGATCCTGTCCGACCGCGCGGAGCAGAATCAAAGCGCGGCAAGTTCCCTGTCTGCGCAGTCAGGCGAGCCGGCGGGCGACCCGGCGCCCGATTTCACCGTATACAAATACGACGGGACAGCCGTGAAGCTGTCGGATTTCTTCGGAAAACCCATCGTCCTGAATTTCTGGGCCAGCTGGTGCCCCCCTTGCGGGGCCGAGCTGCCGACGTTCAACGCCGTCTACGGGGATGTGAAGGACGATGTCCAGTTCCTGATGGTCGACCTGGTCGACGGGCGGCGCGAAACGGTCGCTACGGGGCAGGGCTTCGTCGATGATAACGGTTATACGTTTCCGCTTGTTTTCGACACGAAGGGCGACGCCGCCACGGCGTACGAAATCAGCTCCATTCCGTCCACATTCTTCATCAACAGCAGCGGGAACATCATCAGCAGCCATGTCGGTGCGATGGATGCCCTCATGCTCCAGGGCGGGATCGCCGGCATCCGGGATTGACCTCCAAGCTATCAGGCTGAACCGGATCGGATGGGGCCGGTCTTCACAGGCTGTCCGGGCCGAAACCGAACGGCAGGATCTCCCCGAGCAGGTGATCCCGGTACTCGGTAGGGGTCTTCGCGACGACGACGCGGAACGACGCGGGATCGCAGAATTCCATGAAAACCTGCCGGCATACGCCGCACGGGTAGCAGTACTGCGGCTTCCCGTCGTATCCGCCGCAGACGGCGATGGCCGTAAAATCGCGGTATCCTTCGGAAATGGCCTTGAAGATCGCCGTGCGCTCGGCGCAGCTCGTCGGAGTAGAGGCGGCGTTCTCGATGTTGCAGCCGAGGAAAACTTTCCCCTCTTTCGTCAGCAGCGCGGCTCCGACCGCGAATCCCGAATACGGCGCGTAAGCCATTTCGCGCGCCGAAAACGCTTCCCTGACCAGCGAATCCCATTCCATCAGCATGTCCTCCGGCCCTTGCCCCGCACGTTTTGATCTCATTATACCATTCCCGGCCGCCCGGCGGTCCGCGTTATTCATTGGATATTCGAAATTTTTACCGCTCATTTCAGCGGTATTTTTACATTCTTTCTTGCATTATCGGAAATCATATACTATACTACACCATATATATTTTGATAATCAAATAGTAATCGGCAAGGAGTTATCCCATGAATTATTTTCTTTCGGAAGAACAAGCCATGATCCAGGAACTGGCAGCCCGGATCGCGGACGAGAAAATCCGGCCGCTTGCGGCCCAGTATGATGAGGAAGGCACGTTCCCCCATGATGTCCTCAAAGTGCTCGCCGACTCCGATCTCTGCGGAGTGTATATCGAAGAAAAGTACGGCGGACTCGGGGGCGGCATCTTCGAAATGGCACTCGTGGTCGAACAGCTGAGCCGCGGCTGCGGCGGGATCGCTCTCGGTTATGCCGGGACAGGCCTCGGCACGTTCCCGATCATCCTGTTCGGCACCGAAGAGCAGAAGCGAAAATACCTTCCCGATATCGCGTCGGGGAAAAAGATCGCGGCGTTCGGCCTCACCGAGGCCAACGCGGGCAGCGACGCGTCCGGTATCCGGACGACGGCGGCCAAAGACGGAGACTATTATGTGCTCAACGGCACCAAGCAGTGGATCACCAACGGCGGCGAAGCCCATGTCTACACCGTCATCGCCTGCACGGACAAGTCCCGCGGCGCGCGCGGCTTCTCGGCATTCATCGTCGATAAGGACACGCCGGGCTTCACCTTCGGCAAGAAGGAAAATAAAATGGGCATCCGCGCGTCCTGCACCCGCGAGCTTGTTTTCGACAACTGCAGGATCCCGAAGGAAAATCTGCTTTCATCGGAAGGCATGGGGTTCATCGTCGCGATGAAGACCCTCGACAGGACCCGCCCGGGCGTGGCGGCCCAGGCGCTCGGCATCGCGACGGGCGCGTTCGAGGAAGCGCTCGCCTACTCGAAGCAGAGAGAGCAGTTCGGCAGCCCGATTTCATCGTTCCAGGCGATCCAGCACATCCTGGCGGACATGGCGATCCAGATCGAAGCATCCAGGGCGCTCATCTATTCGACCTGCCGGTATATCGATTCCGGGGCGAAAAATATTTCCAAAGAATCCGCGATGTGCAAGGTCATCGCGTCCGACACCGCCATGAAGGTCACAACGGATGCGGTCCAGGTCCTCGGCGGGTACGGCTACATGAAGGAATACCCGGTCGAAAAGATGATGCGCGACGCCAAGATCACGCAGATCTACGAGGGGACGAACCAGATCCAGCGCAACATCATCGCAGCGCAGCTGCTCAAGGAGCTTTCTGCCGGGAAGTGAGCCTTGCCGTCGGGAAGTAACCTTTCTCCTCCCCTTTCTGCCGCGTATCGAAATGTCAAGGAGATCGAAGCATTGAAAATCATTGTTTGTGTGAAACAGGTTCCGGCAACGACCGAAGTCAAGATGAACAAAGAGACGAACACCATCATCCGGGAGGGTGTCGAGTCCATTCTCAACCCGTTCGACCTTTACGCGGTCGAAGAAGCCCTGAGGATCCGCGAACGGGTCGGCGGGACGGTCACGGTGATCAGCATGGGCATTCCTTCCGTGGCGGACATGCTGCGGGACACCATCGCGCTGGGCGCAGATGATTGCGTGCTGCTCAGCGACAGGGCGTTCGCCGGGTCGGATACACTCGCCACCTCGTACGCCCTTTCGATGGGCATCCGAAAGATCGGAGACGCCGATCTGATCCTGTGCGGCAAGCAGGCCACCGACGGCGATACGGCCCAGGTCGGGCCGAGCCTGGCGGAAGCGCTGGGGATCCCGCACGCGACTTATATCCGGAAGATCAGCGAGATCGGCGACGGCATGATCTGCTGCCAGCGCCTGACGGACGATGGGTTCGACGATATCGGGATGACCCTGCCCGCGCTGGTCACGGTCGTCAAGGAGATCAACGAGCCGCGGCTTCCTTCGATCAAGGGGATGCTGCGTTCCAAAAAAGCGTCCGTCACGGTGTGGAACGCCGCAGACATCGGCGCGGATCCGGAACGGTGCGGGTTGAAGGGCTCCCCGACCCGGGTGGTCAGCACGTTCGTGCCGACCCATGATATCCACAGCGAGATGTTTGACGGAACACCCGAGGAGCAGGCCCGCCATCTGGCGGATCGGCTTCTGTCGATGCAATTCATGAAAGCGGGGCAATGACCGATGGCAAGCATAGAGATCATCCAGGAAAAATGCGTGGGATGCAGGCTTTGCGTTCCCGCTTGTCCTTTCAATGCGATCCGTGTGGCCGACCGGAAAGCCTCCATCCTGCAGGAACAGTGCACGCTTTGCGGAGCGTGCGTTTCGTCGTGCAAATTCTCGGCCATCCTCCTGACCGAGGATGACGCTGCACCGTCGGAAGACCTTTCTTCCTATAAGGGCGTCTGGGTTTTTGCCGAACAAAGGGACGGCGTCCCGGCCCATGTCGTGTCCGAGCTGCTGGGCGAGGGATCCAGGCTTGCCGCCGACCTCTCCGAGGAGCTGTCGGCCGTCCTGATCGGCGACGGGGTCGGCGATACGGCCGGCGAACTGATCGCGCGCGGAGCGGACACGGTTTATGTGGTCGACCACCCTTCGCTCCGGACCTTCAACGACGAATCCTACACCGACATCATGGTCCAGCTGATCCGGACCTATAAGCCGGAGATCGTCCTGATGGGCGCGACGGCATACGGCAGGTCCCTGGCTCCTCGGATCTCCTCGCGGATCCGGACCGGGCTCACGGCGGACTGCACCGGTCTCGCGATCGATCCGGAGACCCGACTGCTCCGCCAGACCAGGCCCGCCTTCGGCGGCAACCTCATGGCGACCATCATCTGCCCCGATAAGAGGCCCCAGATGTCTTCCGTCCGCCCGAAGGTCATGAAGGCCGTTGCCCCGGATCCTTCACGGCAGGGACGGATCGTCACGCCGGACGTCGCGATCCCCGATGCTCTTGCGACCCGGGTGGTCCCTACCGTTGAAAGCACGATGCGGATGGTCAATCTTGCCGAGGCGGACATCATCGTCTCGGCGGGCCGCGGTATCGGCGACCGCAAGAACCTGTGCCTGATCGAAGAGCTGGCCGAAGTCCTGGGCGCGGCAGTCGGAGCATCCCGCGCGGTGGTCGACGCCGGCTGGATCGAGTACTGCCACCAGGTCGGACAGACCGGCAAGACGGTCGGGCCCAAGGTCTACTTTGCCTGCGGGATCTCCGGTGCGATCCAGCACCAGGTCGGCATGTCTTCCTCCGATACGATCATCGCGATCAACAAGGACCCGGATGCCCCGATCTTCAAGATCGCGACGTTCGGGATCGTCGGGGATGTCCTGGAAATCGTCCCCGCCCTGATCAGGGAGTTCAAAGCACGTCTGTAAGGCATCCCTTTCCGTCAAAAGAAGCCGCGCGGCCAAAGGCGGCCGGCCGTTTCCCGTGAAAAAACGGCCCCGCGCATTCGCCCGGGGCCGCTTTCTTTCCGCAAATCCTCCGGCTGTCCGCCGGACGGTCAGGATCCGATCACCATTTGCCTCTGGACACATGGCCGGCAAGCTCGGCCTTGCTGCGCTGGCGGATGACCTTTGCCTCCGCATGAGCCTTCGTAAAGGCGCTCACACACGGCGGATCCAGGTTGATGGCGATCCCTTCTTCCGCAAGGTCCATCATTCTCTTGGCAAGCTGGATGATTTCCATATGGATGTCATTGGTCCTCTCGGACGACACGATCTTGTTCGCTTCCTCTTCCGTCAGGGCGACGAACTTTTCCTTGGGCGCGCCGCACTTGGGGCAGGCTTCAGGGGCTTCCGGGCCTTCATGGACATAACCGCAGACTGAACATTTCCACAACATGGTACATCCTCCTTTTCTTCTGGAAAATCTCACGCTTTATTGATTGAAATTATCAATAAGCATTTATGACTATATTATACTATATACGATTAGATTTTTACAATACCCAAACACAGGATTCGTTCGTAAAAACCGCATCCGGACGGCAAATGGCGCCGTCACCGGACGATCCGGGCCGTCATCCCGGCATCCCGGAGAAGCGTTTCGCCTTTTTGCGCATCCTCGGCGGACGAGAGGGTGATCCGCAGCGAGCCGCCCTCGTATTCCCTGCTGTCCTGAATGCCGATGTCCCGGATGTTGATCCTGGCTTTGGAGAAGAAAGCCGACACTCTGGCGATCATCCCCGGCTTGTCGTCGATCTCCACCCAGAGCTGGACCGTGCCGTCCCGCGTCTTGCCGGGCAGCATCATCGCGTCCCTGTACTCTTTGGCCTTTCCGAAAACCGCGGCAAGCTCCTCCCTTCCGCCGGCTGCGAGGTGCCCGCGCAGCCCGGTCAGGGAATCGATGTAGCCGTCAAGCAGGCGGATGACCGTATCGCCCGAATCGCAGAGGATATCCGCCCACAGGCCGGGGTCGGAGGAAGCGATCCTTGTGATGTCACGGAAGCCGCCGGCCACGATGGAGCGCAGCCTGTCGTCCTCCCGCCGGCGGACCGTGTCCACCAGGGCATAGGCGGCGATATGGGGCAGGTGCGAGATCAGCCCCACCGCTTCGTCGTGGTCGCGGGCCGTCATCCGGATCGCCCTCGCCCCGATCCCCCGGACGATCCTTTCCATGAGCTCAAGGTCGCCCTCAGCCAGAGACGCGCTCTCCGCGCAAAGGATGTATGGAGCGTTCTCGAAAAGGCCGGCTCCCGATGCTTCGTATCCGACTTTCTCGGAACCTGCCATGGGGTGGCCGCCGATATAGCGGATCTCCGGGTGGCAGCGCCGCATATAGCCGACGATGCTGGCCTTCGTGCTGGCCACATCGGTGATGATGCCCTTGTAAAAGGATGCGATCTCGTCCATGATCCCGGTCATCGTCCCGACCGGGACGCAGACAAACACCAGATCGCAGTCCGCGAGATCGGCGACCCGTGTGCTGTACGCGGCAATATTGCCGTCGCGGCAGGCGCGCCGAAGCACTTCCTCATTGCGGCCGACCGCGATCGCCGGCGTGATGCCCATCTTCGACCGGAGCGCCCTGGCGATCGATCCGCCGATCAGCCCGAGCCCGATGATCCCGATCCTCGGATCCTGTCCTTCTTCGCCATGCGATCGATCTGGTCCCATATCGATACTCCATTCCGCCGGTCCGTAAGCCGGAACCGGATATAAAGTATTATAATATACAGGGTGCTTTTACGCCATGCGCGCGGCAACATTTTCGCGTGCCGCTTCCCGCCCCGTTCGTGCACGGCGGGGAGCGAAAAAACACCCGAATCAATGAAAACCACCGGATATCTGTATGTTGCCGCTGTGGAAAATAGTGTAAAATAATGAGGACAGACAAGGAGGTCCCCATGATCACGAAGCAGCAATACGAGGAGGCCAGAGCGGCTGTTCTGGATTATTTTTCCAAGGCATCCATCGCCATTACGGACGATGAGAAGGATCGGATCGAAGTGGCCGATTTCGGGCTCGGAACGCTTCGGGACACCGGCCTGCAGATCCTGACCTATGTGAACACCGATCGGGTATGCGCCAAGGAGCTCGTGCTCACGCCGTATCAGACCTGTCCCGAGCACCGCCATCCGGCCATCGGCGGTCATCCGGGCAAGGAAGAGACATTCCGGTGCCGCTGGGGGACCGTATATCTCTATGTAGACGGCGAGCCCGCGGCCCGTCCGGCCGTCGCGCCGCCCGAGGGGACATACACCGTTTTCCATGAGATCATCCTCCGGCCCGGTGAGCAATACACCCTGGTGCCGGATACGCTCCACTGGTTCCGCGCCGGGAGCGAAGGCGCTGTCGTATCGGAGTTTTCGACCCGAAGCTACGACGAGGGGGATATTTTTACGGACAGCAGGATTCGGCGGACGCCGGAGATCGGCTGACGGCGGACGGAAGGCAGACGCGGCATCGGCGGTATCTTAGGAATTGGAGACGGACTTCACGTGAAGATTTTTGTTCAATACGGAGCGGGTAACATCGGCCGCGGTTTCATCGGTCAGCTTTTTTCCCAGGGGGGATACGCCGTCCGGTTCATTGACGTCAATATGGAGATCATCGATGCGCTCAACCGCGACGGACGATATCCCGTCACGGTCGTGGACGGCGATTCCAGGACCGATATCTGGGTCGGCAATGTGTCGGGCATCGACGGACGGGACGCCGCCGCGGTCACGGAGGCGATCGCCGGGGCGGACGCGATGGCGACAGCCATCGGGGTCAATGTCCTGCCGCGGATCGTCCCGCTGATCGCCGCGGGGATCAAAGCCCGTTTTGACCGCGGGGTCCGCGAGCCGCTCAACATCATCATCTGCGAAAATATGCTGGACGCCGATAAATTCCTGCACGACAAGATCCTCGAGTATCTTGACGGGGAGCAGGCCGCTTATTTCGACAGCCATGTGGGGCTCGTCGAGGCGTCGATCGGCAGGATGGTTCCCGTGATGACCGAGGAGCAGCGCAGGGAGAATCCCCTCCGGGTCTGCGTCGAGAAGTACGGGGAGCTGCCGGTCGACCGTAACGCATTCAAGGGACCGGTCCCCGGGATTCCCGGGATCTACCCCTATTCCCCGTTCGCCTTCTATATCCAGCGGAAGCTGTTCGTCCACAACATGGGACATGCGCTCACCGCTTATCTGGGCCGGATCGCCGGATACGAATACATCTGGCAGGCCGTCGGCGATCCTTATATCAAGATCATCGCCCAGCGCGCGATGACCGAATCGGCGCTCGCGCTTTCCTCCGCCTTCGATTTTCCGCTTCCCGCCATTCTGGAGCACATCGCCGATCTCCTTCTTCGTTTTTCCAACGCCGCGCTCGGCGACACGGTCCTGCGGGTCGGCAATGACATCCGCCGGAAGCTTTCCCCGAGCGACCGGTTCGCGGGAGCGATCCGGGCCTGCCTTGAAGCCGGGACGGTTCCCGTCTACATACCGGCGGGTATCGCGGCGGCCCTTTTCTTCCGCAATCCCGATGATCCCCATTCCGCGCCGCTCCTCGCGGATCTCGATACCAGGGGCGTCGGTTATGTGCTGGAACAGTACTGCGGGATCGCGCCGGACACGGAGGCAGCCGGCCTGATCACGTCCTATTATGAATTGCTGCGCGGCCGGGGCGGCTTCCCGGAGTTGCTTTCCATGGCGGAGCGCCATCAGGCACGGCTGCTCGCAGCCAGGCGGATCATTTAGGGAATGGACCGCCGTTTCAGGCGGATCCGGAACGGAGGGACACCATGATCGATGTCGCATGCGTAGGGATCCTCGCGGCCAACGCGATCGCGCGGCCTGTGACCGGATATCCGGAGAAAGGGAGCCTGGACCTTGTGGACAGCCTCGGCCTGTATGCCGGAGGATGTGCGGCGAATGCCGCGATCGGCCTGTCGATCCTCGGGCGCAGATCGGCCGTCATCGGCAAGATCGGAAACGACGGATTCGGCATGTACATGCGGCATGCCCTTGAGGCGAAGGGGGTCCGGACGGACGGCCTGGTCACCGATCCGCACGGCGCCACCTCCGCATCCTTCGTCTTCGTCGCACCGGACGGAGAGCGGTCCTATCTCCATTCCTACGGCGCGAATGCTTCCTTTTGCGAAAATGACATCCGGTACGACATCATCGAGGAAGCCTCGATCGTGTTTGTCGCCGGAGCCATGCTGATGCCGCGGTTTGACGGCAGGGACTGCGCGGCTTTCCTATCCCGGTGCAGGAAGATGGGAAAAGTCACGGCGCTCACCACCGCCTGGGATGCCAAAGGGCGCTGGATGGACGTGCTGGAGCCGTGCATGCCGTACATCGACTATTTTATCCCCGGATACGAAGAGGCGGTCGAGCTTTCCGGCCGTACCGGACCCGAGGAGATCGCCGACGAATTCCTGTCGATGGGCCCGCACACGGTCGTGATCACGCACGGCCGGGACGGATGCTTCATCAAGAGCCGCGAGACGGGCGAGAAGCATGTCATCCCGACCTTCCTTCGCGCGAAGGTCGTCGATACGACCGGCGCGGGCGACGCATTCTGCGCAGGATTCCTCTCCTCCCTGGCTGCCGGGCGCACCCTGTTCGACAGCGGCCGGTTCGCCAACGCCGCGGCTACCCACTGCATCATGGCGGTCGGCGCTTCCGCCGGACTCCGCCATGAGAAAGACATCCTCC
>CAZDPQ010000062.1:0-14562 GCA_964507305.1 uncultured Oscillospiraceae bacterium | reverse complement strand
CTGCGTGGCAGGCGGACCGGTAGGCATCGGATTTTGAACAAGCTGCTGTATTATCTCAGGCCCCATATGTTCAGGATGTCGGCGGAATTCGCGATCAAATTCCTCGCCACCCTGTTCGATCTGGTCATTCCGTGGATCCTCGCGCACCTGATCGACGACATTGTGCCACAAAAGGAAATGAAAGCGATCATTTTCTGGGGCGTCATGATGATCGCATGCTCCATCGCGGCATTGTTCACGAACATCATCGCAAATACCATGGCGTCCCGGATCGCCTCGCTCATTACGCGGAAGCTCCGGTATGACCTTTTCAGGAAAATCCTTTTCCTTTCCAGCCGCAGCATCGACGACTTCACGATCCCGTCTCTCATCTCGCGGCTGACCTCCGACACCTACATCACCCACCAGATGTTCGGCATGATGCAGCGGATCGGGATCCGCGCTCCGATCCTCCTGATCGGAGGGATCGTCATCACGATGATCATCGATTTCCACCTGTCGCTGATCCTCGTCGCGCTCCTGCCCCTGATCGTGCTGGCCGTATACCTTATCTCGCGAAAAGGCATCCCGCTGTACCGCCGGCTGCAGTCCAGCGTCGACCGGCTTGTCATGGTCGTCCGCGAAAACATCACCGGCATCCGCGTTATCAAGGCATTGTCGAAAGCGGAATATGAGAAGAAGCGATTCGACGGCGCCAACGACGGCGTCGTCGGCAATGAGACCGTCGCCGGCTTCACAATGGGCCTGACCAATCCCGTCATGAACCTTCTGCTGAATTCCGGCCTCGTCCTCGTCATCCTTTTCGGTGCGATGCGCATCGACCGCGGGGTCGCCAAGCCCGGCACGATCATCGCCTTCATGACGTATTTTACGATCATCCTCAACTCCATGCTGATCATCACGCGCATTTTCGTCACCTATTCGAAAGGCCAGGCATCCTTCACGCGGATCGCCGAAGTCCTGAGCCGCGTAGATGACATGAAGATCGAACCAATGACGGAACGGGACCTCCGGGGGAGCGAGGATCACATTTCCTTTGAAAATGTGACATTTTCCTACAATAAAAATGAAAAAGATCTGTCCGGCATCACCTTCGGGATCCGACAGGGAGAGACGCTCGGGATCATCGGAGCGACTGGAAGCGGCAAGTCGACGGTCATCAAGCTTCTGCTGCGGCTGTATGATCCGGACGAAGGCGTGATCCGGATATCCGGCAGGGACATCCGCACGTTCCGCAAAGAAGAGCTGTATTCGAAATTCGGGATCGTTTTCCAGAACGATGTCCTTTTCGCCGATACGATCACCGAAAACATCGATTTCGGCCGCGGGCTTCCGCAGGATCGCATCGAGCGGTCAACCGAGATGGCACAGGCAGGGGAGTTCATCAACGGCCTGGATGAAGGCCGCGACCATGAACTGACCATCCGCGGGACGAATATCAGCGGAGGCCAGAAGCAAAGGCTGCTGATCTCCCGCGCGATCGCCGGCGACCCCGAGATCCTGATCCTGGACGATTCGTCCAGCGCGCTGGACTATCAGACCGAATACCGCCTGCGCCGGGCTCTGCGCAAAGAGATGGAAAATACGACGGCCATCATCGTGGCCCAGCGCGTGAGCTCGATCATGCACGCCGACCGCATCATGGTCCTTGAAGACGGCCTGATGGCGGGATACGGCACGCATATGGAATTGCTCGGGCGCTGTCCCGCTTACAAGGAGATCTTCCAGATCCAGACCGGGGGGAACGATGGGCGCGGATAAACCGAAAAAAGGGAAGATGCTCACACTGCGAAGGCTGTGGGGCTATATCCGGCTCTACAAGGGAGGCCTGTCCGCCGTCCTTGCCTTGAATGTGGTGTCGAACCTCCTGTCGCTTGCCGGGCCGATGCTTGCCGGCAAAGCCATGAACACGATCGACATGGCCACGGGCAGGGTCCGCTTCGACGCCCTCCTGACCTATTGCGCGTTGATGCTGGTCCTGTATCTTCTTTCGAGTCTGATTGCCTACATCCTGACCAGACTGATGATCACGTACAGCCAGAAAATCATCCGGAGGATGCGCAAAGACGTGTTCGACAAGTTCAGCGAATTGCCGGTCGGCTTTTTCGACACCCACCAGACCGGCGAGCTGATCAGCCGGATCACCTACGACATCGACACCGTCAACGCATCCCTGACCAACGACCTGATCACGCTGACCACCGGTCTCATCACGATCATCGGATCCCTTCTGATGATGCTGTGGATATCGCCGATCATGCTGGCCATTTTTCTGGTGCCGCTGCCGTTTTCATTCCTTTTCACACGATTCATGGCACGCAGGCTACGGCCGATGTTCAAGAAGCGTTCCGTCAAGCTCGGCGAAATGAACGGTTACATGGAAGAGATCATCTCGGGGCACATGACGATCAAGGCGTACAACCGCGAAGACGTGATCCTCAGCCGTTTCGATCAAAAGAACAAACAGGCGGTGGACGCCTATTACGACACCGAATTCAACGGGGGCATCGTCGGGCCGTCGAACAATTTCATCAACAACATATCGTTGTCCATGATCGGCCTTTTCGGCACGATTCTCTTTTTCCTCGGCAAAATGAACATCGGGGCGATTTCATCCTTCGTACTGTATTCACGGAAATTCTCCGGGCCGATCAGCGAGATCGCCAATATTTCCAGCGAGCTCCAATCGGCCTTTTCAGCGGCGGACCGGGTGTTTTCACTGATCGACGAGCTTCCGGAGCCGGCGGATCCCCCGGAAAGCATCGAGCTGGGCGATGTCAGGGGAGAGGTGGAATTCCGTGATGTGGATTTCGGGTACCAGCCGAACAGGCCGATCCTCAGGCATTTCAATTTTACAGCACAAGCCGGCAGCGTGACCGCCATTGTCGGACCTACGGGAGCCGGCAAGACCACCATCGTCAATCTGCTGATGCGTTTCTACGACATCGGCAGCGGACAGATCCTGCTTGACGGGACCGATATCCGGAAGATCCGGCGGAAGGATCTGCGGAAAGCGTTCACCATGGTGCTCCAGGACACATGGCTTTTCAGCGGGACCGTGTCGGACAACATCGCTTACGCGCGGGATTTTGCTTCACCGGAAGAAGTCCGCGCCGCAGCGGAAGCCGCCAGGATCCATCCGTTCATCATGAGGCTGAAGGATCGTTACAATACGATCCTGAGCGATGAAGGATTGAATATATCCAGCGGCCAGAAGCAGCTCCTGACGATTGCCAGGGCCATGCTTGCCGATGCACGCCTGCTGATCCTTGACGAAGCCACTTCCAACGTGGACACACAGACGGAGATCCGGATCCGGGATGCCATGCTCAGCCTGATGAAAGGGAAGACCTGCTTCGTGATCGCGCACCGGCTGTCCACGATCATGAATGCCGACAATATCCTCGTCGTACGGGACGGCAACATCGTCGAGCAGGGGAAGCACGACGAACTGATGAAGGCCGGCGGCTTCTACCGCGACCTTTTCAATGCGCAGTTCGCGGATCTGACCTGACCTGATGGGCCGCGGTCACTCCAGCGCCGTAAATGCGGACAGCAGCGCGTCCTTGTCGGCAGCCGTATCCTGCGAATAGGTGACGATGATGCCGACGATGCGGTCATCCTGCTTGCGGACATAATATTCCTGGATCATTTCTACATCATTGTAAGTCACGGAAGCGGTCATCACCTTGTAATCCTGTCCTGCGAGCGACGCCGAAGCGACTCCGTCCCCGACAGTGTATTCCATCGAGTCGATGCTCAGAAGCTGGGACTTCAGCGCATCAAGGTACATCGACGCGGTCAGGTTCGCCATCGTTTTTTCGACGCATACAGAAATATTCGGAAGACCGGTCGGCGACTGGACGAACATCTCATAGACCGTCGAAGCCTTGGCGTAATCGAGCTTCTGCTTGTCGGCGTCCGTATAGATCGTCTCGCCTGCGAAAACCACCATCTGGTCGATTTCTTCTTCCGTCGCCATGACATAACCCTGCGGAACATCGAAACGCAGGTTGAGATAATTGCTCACCATGGAATCGGCGGTCAGCGTGCCCTTAACGTATTCGCCATCCTGTGTGCCTTCGGATACGACGGCTTCCGATCCCGTCCCGTTCTGTGAAACGGCGGAAGCCTCTGCGGACGATGTCGTGCTGTCAGGCGATTTGGACAGTGCATTGTCCAGGATGCCTTTGATGATCCCGGCGCAGGATGTCATGGTCAGGCAGCAGACTGCCAGCAGGACTGCCATTGAAAGACGGATGGCCTTGGAACTTGCTATTTTCATGGATGCTCTCCCGTCGGGCAATGATTTGTCCATCCGGCAGTTCCGGCAGAACATGCGGATCAAGCGGGTCCGGCGTTTCCGGAATGAACGATGCCCCCGGTTCGATTGTACCATATATTACGCGTTTCGGAGATTCCGGTTCAGGCCGGATCTGGACTGCGGGTGATGGAAAGATCGCCGCCGCGGTCGTTCAGGTAGTAGATGACCGGTTCGGTCTCGCGGCCTTTGCGGTGGTTGTGGATATGGAACGCGATCCTGGTGTTTCCGTCGAAATCCCGGAAGATCATCGCATGGCCTCCGTCGTCTTCGGCCCAAAGCGCTTTTTCATCATGGATCCACGGGCCGGACACCGAACCGGTCGCCGATACCGCTTTCAGGATCCCGTACTCGCCGTGTACGGAGTTGCTCCAGATCATGACAAGGCTGCCGTCAGCGGCCCGGTAAAGCCACGGGCCGTCCGTGACGCCGAAATCGACTGCCTTGCTGTCGCGCGCGGAAAAAAGATAGACATGATCCGCTCCGTCCTCGGGACCGGATAGATCCTTCTTCAGCGCCACCGCGTACATCTGGCCGTTCTTTTCCGGACAGCGGATCCATTCGCGGACGTAGACCATATACGGCGTGCCGTCTTCGTCCACATAAAGCGTCCCGTCGATGCATTCCCATTCCTTCGGCGTGATCAGTCCACTGTGCCGGCGGTACGGACCCTCCGGCCTGTCGGACTTCAGAATGTAGCATCCGCGCATTTCGCCCGGTCTGTCAAGGCGCAGCGTTCCGAAAAAATAATAGGAGCCGTTGTATGAATGGATCTCCGGCGCCCAGCATTGGTCGTAATCGAAGTCGGTCCTGTTCTTGAGTGCAAGCGAGCAGAATTCCCAATTCAACAGGTCCGCGCTTTTAAAACAGAGGATATCCATGGAAGTGGGGATCCCGGGATGGCGGATCGGCCCGATCATGAAGTATTGCTTCGATACCGGGTCCGGCAGGACGCAGATGTCCCGAAGAGGCAGTTCCTTGAGAAGCATGGTACCATCTCCTTTTCACGGTTCTGACCCTATTATATCACGTTTAAATAAATGTGCGCGCCTACAAATGGATTCCGTGATAGAGCGGGATAGTGCCCATTCCCGAGTGCTGCACATATGTAAAGCAGATCATTCTGCTTATAGTAACGAGCATGCCTTGAATGACAATTCGACAAGGCTTCTCCGGATTTCTTCCCGGCTGGTCCATTGACGGGAATCCCATTCAACGCCGCTCAAATCATCGCCGCCGAATAATATCTGACCCAAAATCACATTCCGGAATCGGGATACTGCGAACAAAGCCGAAGCTTCCATTTCAACCGTAACGCATCCCTCCAGGACCCGGAGTGCGATTTTATCTTCGGTTTCCCGGTAAAAAGCGTCGGTAGTCCATGTCTTTGCTTTTATATAGGGAATATTTTCATCCCGGAATAGCTGCTCGATCATTTCGATAGAATGAGGGTCGGAAAAAATCTCTCTCGAAGGCTCTGCATAATGGTATGAAACGCCTTCATCCCGGACGGCGGAATACGGTACGATCAGGTGACCGACCTGGATGCCTTTCTGCAAAACGCCGGCTGCACCACAGACAATAAACTTGCGGATCCCCATGGCGACGAGTTCCTCCAGAAGCGCAGCGGCGCCGGCGGCACCTACGAAACCCTGGACGATTGCCATGGCTTTTCCGTGATATTCCATTTCATAGATCGGCAGATCGACTGTCGCCGAGCGGAACACGGCAACCTGTTTCAACATGCCCGACAGTTCGAATTCGCGGATCACATCGCCGAAATAGGTGATCACGCAGGAATCGGGTACATCCGCTTTTTCGATCAGGCTTGAAGGCTCGATTTTTGCCTTTGGATTCGGATCAAATTCCAGTATCGGAAAATCTCTCTTTTGAAACATGGCATGTACCTCATTCAGAATTCAGATGGAGTATATTGAAAGCCCCCACGCGTTGAAATCGATGATTCCGATTGAAACGAAAGACTGCCGGCATGAACCGACAGTCTCTCTGGTGCCGCTGGCCGGACTCGAACCGGCACGGTATCGCTACCGGTGGATTTTGAGTCCACGACGTCTGCCAATTCCATCACAGCGGCTCATGGATCCGTCCTATGCCGCGGGGAGGCCCCGGAAGCGGCCGGCGGCGCCTGCGCGGTCCGCGGGGTGCCGGCTCCGGACGAAAAAAGCTTAACAAAGGTATTGCTTTTTGTCAATCGTTCGATTATGATAAATCAAGTGAAACCTTTTAACCAGTCCTGTGAGGCCGGAAGGGTAATAGCATCAACGCGGCGCCGCATATCGATGACGCCCGCAACCTTTGCTGATTATGCTTCCTGTCAGGTACAGGAAGCATTTTTTGTGAAAGCGGGGCGATTTCCCATATGACTGAAAAAGCGGTCCTGATGGACCGGGATGCAATGGAGCGGGCCCTGACCCGCATTGCCCACGAGATCCTCGAGCGGAACAAAGGCACGGAGAAACTCTGCCTGATCGGGATCCAGCGGCGCGGCGTCCCGCTTGCGGGGCGGATCGCGGAGAAGATCCGCCGGATCGAGGGCGTCCGGCCGCCGGTGGGGATCCTCGACATCACGTTTTACCGGGATGACCTGAGCATGCTGGCGGAGCATCCGGTCGTGAACGGAACGTCGATCGAATTCGCCGTGACGGACATGACGATCGTGCTGGTGGATGACGTGCTGTACACCGGAAGGACCGCCAGGGCCGCCATCGAGGCGATCTTCGACATGGGAAGGCCGTCGTGCATCCAGCTGGCGATCCTGGTCGACCGCGGGCACCGCGAACTGCCGATCCGGGCCGATTATTTCGGAAAGAATGTCCCGACATCGAAGAGCGAGCTGATCCATGTCAAGGTGGACGAAGTGGACGGGCAGGACTGCGTGGTCCTGTGCGACAAGTAGGGGAGGGACGATAGCATGCTTCTTTCTTCCAAGGATCTGCTGGGTTTGCGGGACCTGCCGGCGGATGAGATCCGCCTGATTCTGGACACTGCCGCGACGATGAAGCTCGTGCTCGCGTCGAACAACAAGAAAACGACCCATCTCCAGGGCAAGTCCGTCGTGACCCTATTCTACGAAAACAGCACCCGGACCCGGCTTTCTTTCGAGATGGCATCCAAGTTCATGGGCGCGTCGGCCGCCAACATATCGGCTTCCGGCAGCAGCGTCAATAAAGGTGAAAACCTGATGGACACCGCCGCGACGATCGACGCCATGGCGACGGACATCCTGATCATGCGCCATCCCCAGTCCGGCGCGCCGCACTTCATCGCGCCGCGGATCGCCGCTTCGGTCGTGAACGCCGGAGACGGGATGAACGAGCACCCCACGCAGGCGCTGCTGGACATGATGACGATCCTGGAGAACAAGGGAACGCTCGAAGGACTCAAAGTGGCGATCGTCGGGGACATCTATCACAGCAGGGTCGCCCGGAGCAACATCTGGGGGATGCAGAAGCTCGGAGCCGATGTGTACATCGCCGGGCCTTCGACGCTCATGCCCAAAGGGATCGGCATCTCGGGAGCCAAGGTCTGCGCCAATGTGGCGGAAGCCTGCGAGGGAGCCGATGTCATCATGGGCCTGCGGCTCCAGCTCGAACGGCAGAAGAAAGCATTGTTCCCGTCCGTGAGCGAATACGCAGCCTTTTTCTCCGTCAGTGAAAAAATGGTTTCCCTGGCGAAAAAAGATGTGATCGTCATGCACCCCGGGCCCTGCAACCACGGGGTCGAGATGCCGACGTCGGTCTATGGCGGCGACCGGTCTGTGATCGATGACCAGGTCACCAACGGCGTCGCGGTCCGGATGGCGGTGCTGTATCTTCTGACGGCAAGGAGGAATGCGTGATGAAAATCTGGATCAGAAACGGTTACATCGTGGATCCGGTCAACGGAACGAAGGGCCGGGGCGATCTGTATATTGAAGAAGGGAAGATCGCGCAGCCTTCCGGGCCGCCGTACGGCAGGGTCATCGACGCGGACGGCTTGTACGTGTTCCCGGGGCTGATCGACGCCCACTGCCATCTGAGGGATCCGGGATTCGAGTACCGTGAGGATATCGGGACGGGGACGGCTTCCGCGGTCAAGGGCGGATTCACCTCGGTCGCCTGCATGCCGAACACCGACCCGGTCTGCGACAATGCCTCGGTGGTCGAATATATCAAGAGCAAGGCGCGGAAGTCGGGGAAAGCCAATGTATTCCCCATCGGGGCCGTCAGCAAGGGCCAGCGCGGAGAGGAGCTTGCCGAGATCGGCCTGATGGCGGCGGAAGGGATCGTCGCGGTGTCCGATGACGGCAAGCCGGTGTCGAATGCCGGGATGATGCTCCGCGCCATGACGTACGCGTCCGATTTCGGGCTGACGGTCATTTCGCACTGTGAGGAGCTTTCGCTGGCCGGCGACGGCGTGATGAACGAGGGCTATACGTCGACGATGCTGGGCCTGCGCGGCAGCCCTTCGATTTCAGAGGATGTCATGGCGGCCCGTGACATCCTGATTTCCGAGTACACGGGGATCCCGGTGCACATCGCGCATGTCAGCACGAAAAATACGGTGGACATGGTCCGCTCGGCCAAGAAGCGCGGCGTCCGCGTCACCTGCGAGACCTGTCCGCATTACTTCACGCTTACGGAGGAGGAATGCCTCGGCTACAACACCATGGCCAAAGTCAATCCGCCCCTGCGCACGGACACCGACGTGGCGGCCGTCATCGAGGGGATCGCGGACGGTACCATCGACATGATCGTCACCGATCACGCGCCGCATCACCGGGATGAAAAGGACCTCGAGTTTTCCCTGGCGAACAATGGGATCGTCGGCTTCGAAAGCGCGTTCGGCCTTGCATTCACCTACCTGGTGAAGGAAGAGGTGATCGGCATCGACGGGCTGATCCGCCTGATGTCCGTCAACCCGTCGAATTTCCTCAAGCTCGGGCGGGGCAACCTGAGCGCCGGCAGTCCGGCCGACGTGACGGTCGCGGATGTGGACGGCGAATATGTGTTCCGCAGGAGCGATCTGGCTTCCAAGTCCCGGAACACGCCGTATGACGGGTGGAAGCTTTTCGGCAGGGCCGTCTGCACGATCGTGGGAGGGAAAATCGCGTATGATGAACTTCGCTGACAATCTGGCCGGCCGGATCGCCCGGCTCGGCAATCCTTCCGTGCTGGGCCTGGACCCCCAGCTCGAACAGATCCCCGCGCACCTGTATGCCGGGAAGATCTCCGGAACGACGTCCGCCGCGGATGGCCCGGCTCTGGCCGAAATCGCGGCCGAGACGATTTTCACCTTCAACAGCATGCTGATCGATGCGCTCAAGAGCGTCATCCCGGCCGTCAAGCCGCAGATCGCCTATTATGAAAGCCTGGGGGAAGCCGGCATCCGTGCGTACATCCGCACGATCCGTTACGCCTCAGAGGCCGGGATGCTGGTCATCGCCGACGCGAAGCGCAATGACATCGGCTCCACCGCCGCCCTCTATTCCCAGGCATTCCTGGGCGAGACATCCCTGCCGGGCGGCGTCCCGTTCACGGCATTCGGTGCGGACGCCCTGACCGTCAACCCATACCTCGGCGAGGACGGGATCGCCCCTTTCATCAGCGACTGCGCCCGTTACGGCAAAGGGCTGTTCGTCCTGGTGCGGACATCCAATCCTTCGGCCGGCGATTTTCAGGATCTGCAGACCGGATCGGGGTTCGTCTATGAAGCGGTCGCGCGCAAAGTCGACGAATGGGGGAGAGGTCTGACCGGATCGAGCGGCTATTCGTCGGTCGGCGCCGTGGTCGGCGCAACATGGCCCGAGCAGGCACAGGCGCTGCGTCTGCTGATGCCCCGCTCAATGTTCCTGGTTCCCGGCTACGGAGCGCAGGGCGGCAGCGGAGATACCGCGGCGGCATGCTTTGACGGCAGGGGAGGCGGGGCCGTGATCAACGCGTCCAGGAGCCTGATGTATGCATACCGGAAGGGCAGATTTGCGCCCGAAGATTTCCAGGAAGCCGCATACCGGGAAGCGATCCGGATGAGGGACGATCTGAATGAGGCCGTCGCGCGGCGTCTCGAGAGAAAGGAGTGATCACCGATTTATGCAAATATTTCAATAATAATGCGATTATTTGCATATATATTCACATTTCAAGATGTTTCGTGTATAATCGTTACGCAGCAGACACGATAAGGATGGGAGCAGGAAATGCCTAGAAGAAACGATATCGCAAAAGTCATGGTCATCGGATCGGGGCCGATCATTATCGGGCAGGCCGCCGAATTCGATTATGCGGGGACCCAGGCCTGCCGGGCGCTCAAGTCCGAGGGCTACGAGGTCGTCCTGGTCAACAGCAATCCCGCCACGATCATGACCGATATGAACATGGCCGACAAGGTGTACCTGGAGCCGCTGAATATCGATGTCATTAAAAATATCATGCTGGAAGAAAAGGTGGATTCGCTCCTGGCGACGCTCGGCGGACAGACGGGGTTGAATTTCGCGATGGAGCTCGCCGAATCCGGCTTCCTGGCGGAACACCGCATTGCGATGCTCGGGACCCCGGCCGAAAGCATCCGGATGGGCGAGGACCGCGACGAATTCCGGAAAGCGATGGCGCGGATCGGGGCGCCGTGCGTCGCGTCCGGTATTGCCAACACCGTCGCGGAAGCCGCTGTACTGGCCGACGGGATCGGCTACCCGGTCATCCTGCGGCCCGCGTTCACGCTCGGCGGGACGGGCGGAGGGATCGTGCGGGATCGTTTGGAACTCGAGGACATTGCCGAAAAAGGCCTGGCGGTCAGCAGAGTCCACCAGATCCTGGTCGAGCGCTGCATATCCGGATGGAAGGAGATCGAGTTCGAAGCGGTCCGTGACGCGATCGGCACGGCGATCACCATCTGCAGCATGGAAAACCTGGATCCGGTCGGCATCCACACCGGCGATTCGATCGTGGTCGCCCCGGCGCAGACCCTGACGGATTTCGAATACCAGAAGCTGCGGAAAGCCGCGCTGGACATCGTCACGGAACTCGGCATCGTCGGCGGCTGCAACATCCAATTCGCGCAGCATCCGACCACGGACGAATATGCGGTGATCGAGGTCAATCCCAGGCTTTCGAGGTCCTCCGCGCTGGCATCCAAGGCGACCGGCTATCCGATCGCCAAGGTCGCGTCGAAAATCGCGGTCGGCTACAACCTCGACGAGATCCCGAACGACGTCACGGGGACCACGTCCGCCTGCTTTGAGCCGGCAGTGGACTATATCGTCACGAAGATCCCCAAGTGGCCGTTCGATAAGTTCGTAAAGGCCAAGAGGACGCTCGGCACCCAGATGAAGGCCACGGGCGAAGTCATGGCGATTTCGAACACATTCGAATCCTCCCTGATGAAGGCCGTCCGTTCCCTCGAGCTGGGCATCATGGGACTCGAAGTCCGGTCAGTGAAGGCCCTGACTGACGAACAGCTGAAGACCAAGATCGTCCGCGTGGACGACATGAGGCTTTTCGCGCTGGCGGAAGGGATCCGGCGCGGCTATCCGATCGAATGGATCTATCAGGAGACGCTGGTCGATCTGTTTTTCCTGCGGAAAATCAAGAACATCGTCGATACGGAGGAGGCCCTCAAGGGTTCGGAACCGGACGACGGACTGCTGGCCCGCGCGGTCCGGCAGGGATTCACCGACACGTATATCGGAAAGCTGTGCGGGATCTCCGGCGATGACATCCGCAGCCGCCGCAAGGCGCTCAGACTCCATTACACCTACAAGATGGTGGATACCTGCGCGGGCGAATACAGCGCGGCGACCCCGTACTTTTACTCCACGTTCGACACGGTCAACGAAGCGGTCCCGACCGGCAGGCGCAAGGTCCTCGTGCTCGGATCAGGCCCCATCCGGATCGGACAGGGGATCGAGTTCGACTACTGCTCCGTCCATTCCGTGTGGGCCCTGCGCGAAATGGGCTTCGAAGCGATCATCGCCAACAACAATCCGGAGACCGTCTCGACCGATTTCGACACCTCTGACAGGCTCTACTTTGAGCCGCTGACCGCCGACGACGTCCGGGCGATCATCGAGATCGAGCAGCCGGAAGGCGTGATATGCCAGTTCGGCGGACAGACGGCGATCAAGCTGATCAAGGCCGTTTCGGAAATGGGGGTGCCGATTTTCGGGACTTCCGCGGACATGGTGGACGCCGCCGAAGACCGGAAGCGATTTGACGCCCTGCTGGAGGAGTGCGGGATCAAAAGGCCGAAGGGCGCAACCGTTTTTACCGAAGACGAAGCGCTCCGCGTAGCGAATTCCCTGGGGTATCCGGTCCTTATCCGGCCTTCCTATGTCCTGGGAGGGCAGGGGATGGTCATCGCCTACGGGGATGCGGATGTCCGCGAATACATGGAGATCATCAACCTGAATATCCAGGAACACCCCATCCTGATCGACAAGTACCTGATGGGTGTCGAGCTCGAAGTCGACGCCGTATCGGACGGCGAGGACATCCTGATCCCGGGCATCATGGAGCACCTCGAGCGCGCCGGGATCCATTCCGGCGACTCGATCTCGATTTTCCCGGCCTATATCCCCGAGCGGGTCCGCGAAAGCATCATCGGGTACACACGGATGCTGGCCAGGGGACTTCAGGTCATCGGCCTGCTCAACATCCAGTTCATCCTGTTCAACGACGAAGTCTACGTAATCGAGGTCAACCCCCGTTCCAGCCGCACGGTCCCGTACATCAGCAAGGTAACGGGCATTCCGATCGTGGCGGTCGCGACGAAAATCATGCTCGGTGCCAGACTGTCGGATTTTCCATACGGCACGGGCCTGTACGCCCGGTACCCGGCGGTGTACGCGATTAAGGCACCCGTTTTCTCCTTCGAAAAGCTGCATGACGTCGACACCAACCTGGGTCCCGAGATGAAGAGCACGGGCGAAGTTCTCGGCCTGTCCGTCAAGTACAGTGAAGCGATGTACAAGGCGATCCTCGCGTCCAATTTCAAATTTCCGAAAAAAGGGGACAGCATCCTTCTGACGGTCCGGGACAGCGACAAGTACGACCTCGTGCCTCTCGCCGAGCGGCTGTACCTGATGGGCTTCGAGCTGTACGCGACCGGCGGGACGGCCAATTACATGAACAAGCACGGCATCCCGACCAGTTCCGTGCGCAAGATCGATGAGGAAGCCCCCAACATCGGCACACTCATTTCTTCGGGCAAGGTCAAGCTTCTCGTCAATACGGCGACCCGCGGCAGGCAGCCCGAACGCGACGGATTCCGCCTGCGCCGGCGCTGCATCGAGACCGGCATCCCGACCATCACGTCGCTCGACACGCTCCTTGCGGTCACCGACTGCCTGGCGGCCGGCATATCGCCCGGCGATGTCGTGCCCTACGAGCTGAAATCCTTTGAAAAAATCGTTTCCGCGACCCGCAGGAATGTGCTTCCGCTCAATGAGATGCCGGGGCACAACCCGATGCTGAAAAAGTAGACGTGAGAAGCGGACTTCCGGAGACCGGGCAGGAGACCGAGCCGGAAGCCGTGCCGGATGGCAGAAAGGAACCCATGAGCATCGCGGAGGAAGATCACATCCGGAAACAGATCCTGCATGATTGCAGGATCGTAGGAAAGCGCGACCATGCGGACGGCATTTTCACGCTGGAGCTCGAATCCCGCGCGATCGCCCGTGAGGCCCGGGCCGGCCAGTTCGTCAACGTAGACTGCGGCCGTTTCCTTCGCCGCCCCGTCAGCCTGAGCGGAGTCGATCGAGAAAAAGGCACCTTTTTCCTTTCCGTCCGCGTCAAAGGGGAGGGGACGGCTTATCTCGACACGCTGGCCGCCGGTGATATCCTGTCCGTGCAGGGGCCGCTCGGTAATGGATTCGACCTGTCGGGCGTCACGAAGTGCATTGCCGTCGGCGGCGGGATCGGCATTTTCCCGCTGCTTTTTCTGCTGGATGAAGCCGCAAAGCATGGGATCGGGACGGCTGCCGTCTGCGGATACCGTTCGCTGCAGGAGTCTTTCTGCACGACGGACATCCGCACGAGGGCGGATAGGGTGTGTTTCGCATCGGATGCCGGGGACATGGATTTTTGCGGAAATGCGGCACAGGCTCTGGCGGATGCCAGGGATCTTGCCGGCGCGGCCGTTTTTACCTGCGGGCCTGTCCCGATGATGAAGGGAGTCGCGGCTTTCTGCGCGGAGCGGGGGCTCGCCTGCCAGGTTTCGCTGGAGGAGCGCATGGCCTGCGGCATGGG
>CAZDPQ010000061.1:0-15123 GCA_964507305.1 uncultured Oscillospiraceae bacterium | reverse complement strand
TGCCAGCTTGTCCGGATCGATCTGCCGTCGGCCGGACAGAAACTTCACGTAGCGGTGATATTCGCGGAACGAGATATGATTGGCTGTCAGCGGAACAAGGATCAGGTCCGCATGCAGCAGAGAGAGGCAGGTGAACTCATCATAGATGAACTTATTGCATGCGACGATCACAAAATCGCTGCACTGCGACGCCAGACGGATCATGGCGGAAAGGCCGGCCGTGCTGTAGTATTCGTAATCCTCCATCCGGTACATGCCGCAGATGCAGCGCACATTCTCCGATCCCGTCCTGTCGGAAAAAGCGTCGATCGATTCGCAGCTCAGTCTGTTCCCCGCGTATTCCTCCATCAATTCGCTGAGGCTGCACCCTTCGGACCGGCCGGGGCTGCCGGTCCGGTCCGTGCGCAGGACATCCGCAAGAAGATCAGCGGAAGGCGAAAGCAGATCGGCATCGATCAGGATGACCATCCGGTCGAGGGAACCGAGGACATGGGCGAATTCGCAGGCAAAACTGCCGTTTCCCCAGACACACAGGATCTTTCTCGCGCTTTTTCCTTTCTTCTTCCCTGCCGGATCCGGCATCGTCCTGCCGGCCGCACAGGATGGTTCCGGATGCACGAGGGGAATATCCGGTGCGGGGGGCGAATCCTTGAGGACGAGAGCGTTCTTTTTCCCATGAAAACAGGCGTATTCCTCTGTCATCGAAGCGGCAAGATCCGCCAGGTCCCTGGCAAGCTCATCCGCGCCGCGGTAACGGTCGGCCGGATCGCTCATCGTGCATTTGCCGATGACCGACGCCAGAGCTGCGGGAAGATGCGACGCGAGTTCCCTGAGAGGCGGCACGGAAAGCATAGGTCCGCCGACATCCGCGATGATCCTGAAAAGGGTCATGCCGATCATATAAATGTCAGAAGCCGGGGACGGCACGCCTCCCGCGAGAAGCTCCGGCGGCAGATATCCCGGAGTCCCGAAAGCGGTGACTGCAGAGCCCCGCTTCGCGCTTTCGCCGGGATCCCCGGCTGCTGACCCATCCTGCAGGCGCATGCAGCCGAAGTCGATCAGACAAGGGATCCCGCTGTCGGATATGACGATATTCCCAGGCTTGATGTCCAGATGCAGGATCGGCCGCCCCGTAGCCGTATGGAGGAAATGGACCACGCCGGCGATGGCGCCCATATAGCTGCAGGCTCTGTGAAAATCGATCCGGCCGCCTTGACGCATGCATAATTCGAGCAATGGAACGCCCTCGATATATTCCGTCACGGAATATTGCGTCCCGTCGATCATCAGGTACTCGAAGATCCGCGGCAGTGCGGGATGCCGGACATGCCTCAGCAGGGATGATGTCCCGGCGTCCATGCTGTCTGCCTTCTTGAACACCCATCGGACTCCTGTCGCGATATTCTCGGCGAGGTACGTGTTCTCCCCGAGCTTTGACCGGACCCTGTACCTTCCGTCGATCGATCTGCCTGTCTCCATGGTGTCCCTCGTTTCTGCTGAAGTGTCCTAAGTGTACTCCGCTCCGATCCCCGTTTCATCCTCTGAAAAACATACAAAATCGCGCAGCAGCGGCCATTATCGTACGCGAAAACAAGTCTCGTTATGGTAAAATAGGAAAATGACATCCATATCCCGGAGGAACGCATTTTGTACGAAACGATCCAGAAAATGAGCCCGGAATCCAGCGACATTCTACGCCGGATCCACGCGATCGACTTGTCGGGATTATCCGACGGAGAGATATGCGGAAAGGCAGCCGAATGGAAGACCGGGACAGCCGCGTTCACCGCGGGAGGCGCCATGCCGGAATTCACTCCCGATTTCATTGCCGGAGGATTCGCCCTGGTCAAAGAAGCCGTTTTCCGGACCCTCGGTCTGCGTGCCTATGATGAACAGCTGTGGGCAGGGCTCGTTCTCAGCGGAGGCGGCATCGCCGAGATGGCAACCGGCGAAGGCAAGACCATCGCCGCAGCCTTCCCCGCTTTCATTCATTGCGTGGCAGGGATCCACGTGGATATCTACACGTTCAACGACTATCTTGCGAAGCGTGACGCGCACTGGCTGAAGCCGGTCTACGACATGCTCGGAATCACATCCGGGCACCTGCAGGAAGGCCAGTCTTTCGCGGAACGGAAAGCCGCCTATGCCTGCGATGTCACCTATATGACCGCAAGGGAGAGCGGGTTTGACTATCTCCGCGAATTCACGGCGGAATCGCGCGATGAGTTGTTCAGCCACCGCTTCGAATACGCGATCGTGGATGAGGCCGATTCGATCCTCATCGACGAAGCGCGCATCCCCCTGGTGATCGCCGAATCGACCGACCTGTCCCAGAAGGCGGATCTGTCCGGGATCGCGGAACTTGCCCGGACGCTTGAGCCCGGCCGCGACTATGAAATCGACGAATATGAAAGCAATGTCTACCTCACCGAAGAAGGGATCGGCCGGTCCGAAACGCGGCTCGGCATCGGCAATCTGTATGACGAGGAAAATATCGAAACGGTCGTTGCCCTGAACAATGCTTTGTTCGCCGCCGAACTGCTGAAAAAGGATGTCGATTACATTGTCAGGGACGGCAAGATCCATCTTGTTGATGAATTTACCGGACGGGTCGCGCAGAAGAGGCATTGGCCCCACGGACTCCACGAGGCCATCGAGGCGAAAGAAGGCCTTCCGCCGTCGAAAAAAGGACGCATCCTCTCCCAGATCACGCTGCAGAATTTCATGAGACTGTATCCTCGCCTTTCCGGAATGACCGGGACCGCCGTTCCCGCCGCGGAAGAACTGGACAACACGTACGATCTCAAAGTCCATGTGATCCCGACCCACCATCCGATGATCCGAAGGGACCGCAAAGACCAGATCTATTCCAGCCGCGCGGCAAAATCCCGCGCGGTGCTTGCGGCGATCCGCGAAGCATATGAGGCAGGCCGGCCCGTCCTGATCGGCACCGCCAGCGTAGAAGAGTCCGAGGATCTGTATGCGCGCCTTCAGGAGGAGCAGATCCCCTGCAGGGTCCTGAACGCCCGCAATGACGAAATGGAGGCCCCGCTCATCGCCATGGCCGGCGACACGCGCTCGGTCACGGTATCCACCAATATGGCAGGACGCGGGATCGATATCCGCCTGGGCGGCGCCGATGAGGAAAACCGTGATTTCGTCCTCGCCCGCGGCGGGCTGCTCGTTCTCGGGACCAACCGCCACGAAAGCCTGCGCGTCGACAATCAGCTGCGGGGCCGCGCCGGCCGCCAGGGCGATCCGGGCGAGTCCCGCTTTTTCATCAGCATCGAGGATGATATTTTCGTCAAGTACGGATTTTCCGAGCTGGTCCCCTCCAGATTGCTGACCGGTTATAAGGATGAACGGATCACCGACGAAAAGATCCTGCGCGAAGCTTCCAGGCTGCAGCGCATCGTACAGGGGCTGCACGCCGACATCCGCAGCTCCCTGTCGAAGTACACGGTGATGATCCAGGAACAGAGCAGCCACATCCGCTCCCTGCGGTCCGGGATCCTGCTGGCAGACATCCGGGTCTCCCCGTATATGGAAAAGCTCCATCCCGAACGGTTTGCCGGTCTCTGCCGGACTTTTGGGAGGGAGCATGTCTGCGGCTGCGAAAAGATCCTGTGCCTTCGCGTCATCAACAACGCCTGGGCGGAATACCTCGATAACATGAGCTATGTCAGGGACAGCATCCATATCATGAAAATGTCAGGAAAAGACCCGCTGTTCGAATACAACAAGATCCTGTTCGATTCGTTCCTCGAATTGAAAGAAAACATCCGCTCCGAGATCTCGGAGCTTCTCGCGTCGGCCGTGATCGATGAAAACGGGATAGACATGGAGGGACTCGGATTCTCCAGGCCTTCGTCCACCTGGACTTATCTCGTCAGCGACTCCGCCGAGCAGCTGCAGCTTTTCCCTTTTCTGGATTCCCTGATGAAAATCGCTCAAAGGCATCGTAATGAATGAACCCCTGTGACGGGGTTCAGGCGGGCAGCTCTTTCTTCTGGGAAGGCTTTCTCTTTTCCTTCAGCGTGAGGACCGGCGCGGTCTTGTTGACGACGCAGTCCTTCGTAATGACGCACTTCCGGATGTCGTCTCTGGAAGGGATCTCGAACATGATGTCAAGCATGATATCCTCCAGGATGGCTCTCAGGCCGCGTGCGCCCGTGTTGCGGTGCATCGCCATCCCGGCAATGGCCAGGATCGCGTCCTCCTCGAATTCGAGCGTGACCTCGTCCATGCGCAGCAAAGCCTTGTACTGCTTGAGCAGGGCATTCCGCGGTTCGCTGAGGATGCGGATGAAATCCGCTTCGGTCAGGCCTTCCAATGTCACGATCACCGGGATCCTCCCGATGAACTCGGGGATCAGGCCGTAGCGCAGCAGATCGATCGGCATCAGCTGGCTGAGCAGCTCCCCGGTGTCAGCCCTGTGTTTCGGCTCGATCTTCGCGCCGAAGCCCATGGTCTTTTTCCCCACGCGGCTGTCGATGATCTTTTCGATCCCGTCGAATGCTCCGCCGCAGATGAAAAGGATGCCGGTCGTGTCGATCTGGATGAATTCCTGATGCGGGTGCTTGCGCCCGCCCTGGGGCGGCACATTGGCGACGGTGCTCTCCAGGATCTTGAGCAGCGCCTGCTGGACGCCTTCGCCGCTGACATCGCGCGTGATGGAGGGATTCTCGGACTTTCGGGCGATCTTGTCGATCTCGTCGATGTAGATGATGCCTCTCTGTGCCCTTTCGATATTGTAATCCGCGTTCTGCAGGAGCTTGAGCAGGATGTTCTCCACATCCTCGCCGACATAGCCGGCCTCGGTCAGCGCAGTCGCGTCGGCGATCGCGAACGGGACATCGAGGATCCTGGCAAGGGTCTGGGCCAGTAGCGTCTTGCCGCTCCCGGTGGGCCCGAGCATCAGGATGTTGCTCTTGGAGATCTCGACGTCGCTGTCCTTCTCGAAAGGCGAAATGATGCGCTTGTAATGGTTGTACACGGCGACGGACAGGGCTTTCTTCGCCCTGTCCTGCCCGATCACGTACTTGTCAAGCTCTTCCTTGATCTCCCTGGGGGAAGGCAGATGGGCCAGCGCAAGCGGGGCATTCCCCGGATGGCTGTATTCCGGCTCTTCCTCCTCCAGGATCTGGGCGCAAAGATCCACGCACTCATTGCAGATAAAGACATTCGGTCCCGCGATGAGCTTGACGACGTCATTCTCGGTCTTGCCGCAGAAGGAGCACGAATAGGCGTCCGCCGGCGGCAGGTCGTCCCTGGACTTCGCAGTCCTGCGCTTTGTGTTTTTATTCTTGTCATCCGCCATGCTGGACATTCCTTACCATGATGCTGTCGATCAGGCCGTATTCGACCGCCTGTTCCGCGCTCAGCCAGTTGTCGCGTTCCGTATCGGCCGCGACCTTCTCGTACGGCTGGCCGGTCCGTTCGCTGAGGATCCTGTTGAGCCTTTCCCGGGTCCTGACGATGTGCTCGGCGGCGATCTTGATGTCCGTTGCCTGCCCCTGAACGCCGCCCAGAGGCTGATGGATCATCACCTCGGCGTTCGGCAGCGCGAACCGCTTGCCCTTCGCGCCGGCGGCAAGCAGGAACGCGCCCATGCTCGCGGCCATCCCGACACAGATCGTCTGGACATCGGGCTTGATGTACTGCATCGTGTCATAAATCATCATCCCCGCGGAGATCTCGCCGCCCGGGCTGTTGATATAGAACTGGATGTCCTTCTCGGGATCCTCCGCCTCAAGGAAGAGGAGCTGCGCCGTGATCAGGCTCGCCGTCACTTCGTTGACTTCATCGCTCAGGATCACGATGCGCTCCTTGAGCAGCCGTGAAAAAATATCATAGGACCTTTCGCCCCTGTTGGTCTGTTCTATTACGATCGGCACAAGACTCATACCCGTCTCCCCTTTCTGTTCTCTGTCCATTGGCTGCGGCGGCACCCGCCGCGCATTACCCTTCTTATTGTACTTCTTCGGGCTTCTTCTTATCAACAGCCTTTTTCGCCGTTTTCTTCGCCTTCGGCTTCGCTTCGCCGGAAGAAGCCTGCTCCTTGAGATAATTCAAAGTTTTCTTGAAGACGATGCTTTCCTTGAAATACTGGTCGTTCCCGTCGAAGGTCGACCGGATATCCTCGGGCTTCATGTGGTACTGGTCGGCGATCGCGCGGACCTCCGCGTCGATGTCCTCTTCCGTGATCTCAAAGGCAAGCTCCCTGCCGACCGCTTCCATGACAAGATTGGTCTTCACCCTCTTCTCCGCGCTCTCCTGGAGGCTGCTGCGAAACGAATCCTTGTCCTGGCCGATATATTGGAGGTACTGCTCGAATTCGATCCCCTGGTATTTCATCCGGTTGGCCTGCTCGTCGATCATTTTGTCCAGCTCGTTTTCGACCATGATGGCGGGAACGTCGACGGAAGAATCCCCGACGACTTTTTCGACGATGCTTTCCTCGAATTCGCTGTCCGCGTTTTTCTCCGCCGTATCCAGCAGCTTGGCTTTCAGGCTTTCCCTGTATTCGGCAAGCGTGTCGAATTCGCTGACATCCTTGGCGAATTCATCATCCGCTACAGGAAGCTCCCGGAATTTGATGCCGTTGACCTTGACCTTGAAAACGACGGGCTTCCCCTTGAGCTCTTCGCTGTGGTAATCCTCGGGAAATGTGACGTTGACCTCGAACTCCTCGCCGGCAGACCGACCGATGACCTGCTCCTCGAATCCGGGGATGAAGGTGTTGGAGCCGATGCGAAGGTCGTAGGAATTTCCCTTGCCGCCGTCGAAGGGCTTGCCGTCCAGGAATCCTTCATAATCGATGTTGGCCGTATCGCCGCTCAGCACCGCCCGGTCATCCGCCGGGACCATCCTGGCATTCCGCTCGCGCACACGCTCGAGCTCGGCATCGACCTGGCTGTCGGTGACCCCGGCCTGCGGCCTGTCGACGCGGATCCCCTTGTAATCACCGAGCCGGACTTCAGGCTTGACGGTCACAAGGATCGTGAATTTCATGCCCTTGTCACTGCCGATCTCCGCGATCTCCTCGATCTGGGGGCGTGACACGGGGTCGAGCCCGTGCTCCTTGACAGCCTCCGCGTAGGACTTCTCGGCGACGTACTCGATCGCATCGTCATACAGGACGCCTTCGCCGTAATATTTCATCACAAGGTTCATCGGGGCCTTGCCGGGACGGAAGCCCGGTATGCTGAACCGCCTGATGTTTTTCTGATAAGCCTTGCCGAGCGCTTCCGAAAATTCTTCTTTCGGAATGTCAAAGGCTATCTCTACAAGACTGTTGTCTTTTCTGCTGATCGTCGTGCTCATTTACAATGATCCTCCCTGAAAGGCCGAAGGCCCGCTTTTCAAACGTTAAAAGATTCTATCACACTGCGGGGTTTCTGTAAATATCGGACGGCGCGGACATCGGGACGCCGCGGACACCGCGGACGGCCCGGACGTGATCCTCACCGGAAATAGGCCACTCCCGATTCGAAAATCTTCTGGTCCTTCGGGCCGGGCACATTGATCCCGATATGGTCGCCCGCGCGCTCGGAGTGTCCCATCTTGCCGAAGATCCTGCCGTCCGGGGACGTGATGCCCTCGATCGCGAACATGGAGCCGTTGGGATTGAATGGGATCTCCATCGAAGGATCACCGTCGTAATCGACATACTGCGTGGCCACCTGGCCGGCACGGAAAAGCTCCCGGATCAGGCTCTCCGGGGCGACGAATCGCCCTTCACCGTGGGAAACGGGAACAAGGTGGACATCGCCGGGACGGGTCCCCTTCAGCCAGGGCGAAGCATTCGACACGATGCCCGTGCGGACATAGCATGACACATGCCGGCCGATGCTGTTGTAGGTCAGAGTCGCCGAGTCCCTGCCGGTGTCGCCGATATGGCCGAATGGAAGGAGGCCGAGTTTGATGAGGGCCTGGAAACCGTTGCAGATCCCGAGGATCAGGCCGTCCCTGACGCCGAGCAGCTTTTCGATCTCCTCCGCCACATACGGATTCCGGAAAGCCGTCGCGATGAACTTGCCGGAACCGTCGGGCTCGTCGCCTCCGCTGAAGCCTCCCGGTATCATCAGGATATTGCTTTCGAGGATCGAGCGGCGCAGCGTTTCGATCGAATCAGCCACGTCGCCGGCGGCCACATTGCGGAAAACCAGGGTGCGGACTTCCGCTCCCGCCCGTTCGAATGCCTTCGCCGTGTCATATTCGCAGTTGGTGCCGGGGAAAACGGGGATCAGGACGCGGGGACGCGCGGTCGGGGACGCCGGCTTCGGCGAAATATGGAGGGTGCCGGATACGGCCGGCGCCGATGGATCCGGTGCGGGGGTCCGGGTCGGGAACACGGGCTCGAGCCTGCTTTCCCATGCGGCTGCAAGCTCTTCGATCTCCGCCCGTTGACCGCGCCAGGTAATCACGGGATCCGCAAGGGTCACGCCGAGCGGGTAGGCCTCCCCCCTGCCGA
The DNA here is from genome assembly GCA_964507305.1 of uncultured Oscillospiraceae bacterium. GTDB lineage: Bacteria > Bacillota > Clostridia > Saccharofermentanales > UBA5734 > JAQVYV01. The sequence continues at coordinate 6,647 of CAZDPQ010000061.1, read as the reverse complement.
TCAGATCGGACAGGACCGGCTCAAGCGGGACCTTCTCCGGCGCCATGTCGATCTCGGCAATGATGCTGCCGACCGACGGGACAAACAGGTCTTCCGGTCCGGCGGAATCCTCGAGGGCGAGTCCGGTCCGGTTGCCGAACGACATCCGGGCCGCAGCGGCCGCGATCCCGCCCGCCCTGACCGTGGAAGCGCCGATCAGCAATCCCTTTTCGCTCAGGCGCCGCATGGCGGCATACTGGCGGGCCGGGCTGCCTGCGGCCGGCAGCAGATCCGCGTCCCGGATGACCGGAAGGCATAGGACGGCTTTGCCCTCATCCCGGAATGCGGCCGGCACCAGCAGGTCCGCTTCCGAAATGGAAACTGAGAAGCTCACGAGCGTGGGCGGGACACTGAGCTCTCTGAAGGTCCCCGACATGCTGTCCTTGCCTCCGATCGCAGCGGTCCCGAAATCCAGCTGGGCCTTGTACGCGCCGAGCAGGGCCGCGAAAGGCCTGCCCCATTTCGCTTCATCCCTGCCGAGCTTCTCGAAGTACTCCTGGAACGTCAGTCTGGCGGAAAGCGCGTCCCCGCCCATGGCGGCGGTCTTCGCGAGAGATTCGAGGACCGCGTAGTAAGCGCCGTGGAACGGGCTCCATTGCGAAAGGTACGGGTCGAATCCGTAGGTCATGACCGTCGAGGTCCGGGTGGATCCGTTCGGGACGGGGATCCGGGCGGCCATCCCGTTTTCCGGGGTGCGCTGCGTGTACCCGCCGAACGGCATCAGGACCGTGCCGGCGCCGATCGTGCTGTCGAAGCGCTCCGCGAGCCCCTTGCGGGAGCAGCCCGCGAGGCTGCTAAGGAAACGCTTCAGGGAGCCCGGGAAATCCCCGGCGTCAAACCCTTCCGGAAGGCTGCCGAAGTACGGCTTGTCCATATCCGGAGATTCGATCCGGACCGAAGCCGTTGAAGGGGCGCCGTTCGTATCGATGAAATCCCTGGACAGATCCACGATGACCCTGCCGCGCCATGTCATCCGCATCCGCCGGTTGTCCGTAACGCGCGCGACGGTTACGGCTTCGAGATTCTCCCGGGCGGCAAGCGCCAGGAAACGATCCTCATTTTCCGGCGCGACCACGACGGCCATGCGCTCCTGGGATTCGGAGATGGCAAGCTCGGTCCCGTCGAGCCCCTCGTACTTTTTCGGGACAAGATCAAGATCGATATCGAGTCCGTCGGCCAGTTCGCCGATGGCGACGCACACGCCGCCTGCCCCGAAGTCGTTGCACCTGCGGATCATCGCGGATACTCCGGGATCCCGGAAAAGCCTCTGGATCTTCCTCTCCGTAGGCGGGTTGCCCTTCTGGACCTCAGCCCCGCACCGGGCCAGAGAACCTTCGTCGTGCTCCTTCGAAGAGCCGGTCGCGCCGCCGCAGCCGTCTCTGCCCGTACGTCCGCCGAGCAGGATGACCGGATCCCCCGGAACAGGCGCCTGCCGGACGACCTGGCCTGCCGGTGCGGCTCCGATGACAGCACCGATCTCAAGGCGCTTGGCAACATAGCCCGGATGGTAGACCTCGTCCACGAGGCCGGTCGCAAGGCCGATCTGGTTGCCGTAGGAACTGTAGCCGGCTGCCGCCCCGGTCGTGATCTTGAGCTGGGAGAGCTTCCCGGGAAGCGTCGCGGAAACCGGCACGGTCGGATCGCCGCTTCCGGTCACGCGCATCGCCTGATAAACATACGAACGGCCCGACAGCGGATCCCGGATCGCGCCCCCGAGGCACGTCGCGGCGCCGCCGAACGGCTCGATCTCGGTCGGGTGATTGTGGGTCTCGTTCTTGAACATGACGAGATAGTCCTCGACTCCTCTGTCTGTCCGGACCGGAACACGGATGCTGCAGGCATTGATTTCGTCCGACACGTCAAGATCGTCCAGGCGGCCGTCTTTCCTGAGCTTTTTCATCGCGGCGGTCGCCAGGTCCATCAGGCAAACCGGCTTTTCGTCCTGCCGGTCTCCGTATAATTCGCCGCGGTTCGCCATATACGTCTCATAGGCATGCCGCATCGCGTCGGAAACTCCGCCCTGCCCCGCGAACCGCACGGCGCGGATCCGGCTCAGGAACGTCGTATGCCTGCAGTGATCGGACCAATAGGTGTCCAGCACGCGCAGTTCCGTGACGGTCGGATCCCGTTTTTCCACGCGGAAGTAATCGCGGACGGTCTTCATGTCCTCGAAGGACATGGCAAAGCCCCATGCGGAAATGAGATCCGACAGCTCCTCATCGGTAAATCGGGTGAACCCTTCCGCGACTCGGACATCCTCCGGGACGCCCATGGCCTGGACAAGAGATGCGGGCTTCTCCAGGGAGGCGAGCCTGGACTCGACGGGATTGATGACATAATCCGTGATCCGGCCGCAATCCTCCTCCGTCAATACCCCGTAAAGAGCGATGACCCTCGCGGTCACGCATTCCGGCCTCGCCCCGCAGGTCAGGATCTGCACGCACTGCGCGGCGGAGTCGGCTCTCTGATTGTACTGTCCCGGCAGGGATTCGACGGCGAAGACAAACGCCGCTCCGTCCGTATCGACGGTCTCGTGATGCACATCATCCAGTGGCGGTTCCGAAAAGACGAGGGGCACCGCCCGTTCATATTCACGATCCGAAAGGCCCGAGATGTCATACCGGTTGAAGATCCGGACGGAAGATAGTCCCGTGACGCCGAGGTTCTGCCGGAGATCCCTGAGCAGTTCGCCGGCCTCGACGGCATATTCGCTCCGCTTTTCCACGAAAACCCGTCTGACGCTGTCCGTATTTCCCAAAATCACGCCCTCTGTCTGTCTCGCTGCCGTCACAACATGGATGCGGCCGCTTCGTCGATCAGGATCGTCGCGTCCGGATGGAATTGGAGAATGGAAGCGGGGACCTGGGGCGTCACGCGCTTCTGGATCATCTCCTTGATCGCCCAGGCCTTCTCATATCCCTCGGCCACGAGGACGATCTTCCTCGCGCGCATGATGGTGCCGATGCCGACGCTGAAGGCCTGCCGGGGCACCTGGTCGATGTCGTCGAAAAAGCAGATATTGGACTGCCTGGTCTCTTCCCTCAGGTCCGCGAGATAGGTGTAAGGGGCAAAAAAGTCGGCCGGCTCGTTGAAGCCGATATGGCCGTTGACGCCGAGGCCGAGGAGCTGGACATCGATCCCGCCGGACGAGTCGATCAGCTTCTCATAGCGCTTGCATTCCGCAAAAACATCGGACTCCGGGACGGTCCCGTTCGGGATGTTGAAATTGGCGATCGGAATATTGACCCTGTCGATCAGGTTGGCCTTGATGAAATTGTACCGGCTCTGCTCATGGGACTTGTCGAGATTCCGGAACTCATCCAGATTGAACATCCGGACTTTGCTGAAGTCGAGGTATCCCGCGTCGTACAGCTCCGCAAGCTCCGCGTAGACTCCGATCGCGGTCTCTCCGCTGGCGGTCCCCAGGATGGACCTTGGGTCCGTGATGATCTGCGAGGCGATGATGAATGCGGCGATCCTGCTGACCTGCCCGTAATTCTGCACGACCTGGATGTTCATGAAGCGCACCTCCCGGAAAGTAGTCCCTGAAGCTATTATAACCTACCCTTTTGCATTTTAACATGAGGGCGCCGGGGGTATTTCAACGAAATTTCCATGTCATATTCCAAAAGACTTTTGCTATTCTATCATCAGCCCTGCCGCGGTCCGATCGAAGCCCGATCGCGGCCCGATCGCGGATCTGCCGCGTTCCGGATGCCTTCAGGCCATCCCCAGGACGGCACACAGGCTTCCGCGTCTGCCTTTCGATGCGCGGTGCGAGAACAGCCATCCGCTGTTGCAGCTCGTGCAGAGATCCGCCGTCTCGATATGGCAGGGACGTACGCCGCCGGCCTCCAGCATTCTGCGGTTGATCCCGCGGAGGTCCGCGAAATATTTGCGCCCGGCCGCCCCGTCCGTCCGGACTTCCGCCGGCGTGACGCATCCGCCGGACAACCCATCACCCAGGCCGAGAAGCACTTCCGCGACCTCGGCTCCGATCTCGAAGCAGCATTTGCCGATCGATGGTCCGATCGCCGCGAGGATGTCCGCGGGGTCGCTCCCGAATTCCGCTGTCATCGCACGCAGCGTCGCAGCCGCGATGTTCGCCGCGGTACCCTTCCATCCGGCATGCGAAAGGGCGACGGCGCGGCGGATCGGATCAACGAAAAAGAGCGGTACGCAGTCCGCGTAGAATGTCGCGAGGAACACGCCCGGGTCATCCGTCATCAGTCCATCCACATTATCCCACGGGACCGGCCTGCGGATCCCGCACCCCCTGTCCAGCGCGTAAACCCTGCGGACATTGGCCGAATGGGTCTGCGCGCCGAACACGAGCCCGTCCATGCCGATCCCGGCGGCATCGCAGAAAAGCCTGAAATTCTCCCGGACATTCTCGTCACGGTCTCCCCTGCCGAATCCGAGGTTCATCGACTCGAACTCCGACGTGCTGACTCCGCCCTCCCGGGTCGAAAACGCGTGGCGGATGAAAGGGACCTGCCGAAAATGGTCGAACGTAAGATAAAGGACCTGGTCGTGCCGGTTCAGCGATGTCATTTCTTCGGAGCTTCCCTGCGTTTCTTCGGCGGAGCTTTGACCGTCTGGCGGTTCCGGAGATAGATATGCTTGCTTCGCGAATTGCCGATGCTGCGCTCCTCGAATTCGAAGAGCCGCAGAGACCGCAGGAATGGCGCCAGACGCTGGAATCCGAAATTCCGGGGATCGAAGTCCGGCTGCTTCTTGATGATCAGGGTGCCGAGCGACCCGAGATTGGCCCATCCGTCCTCGTCGCCGAGGTCGCTGACCGACGACGTCAGCAAAAGCTTGAGCTCGCTGCTCACGGCATTGGCCTGCGTTTTTGCAGGCGCAGGCTCCTGCGCCTGCTTTCCCGCGGATCCTCCCTCTGCGGCCGGCTTCGCCGCCTCCGGCTCACCCTCTGTTTGTCCGAGGATCTCGATGTAGATGAACTTGCTGCATGCCGCGATGAACGGGACCGGCGTTTTCTTTTCGCCGATGCCGTATACGGTCTTCCCCGCTTCACGCAGCCGGACGGCAAGCCTCGTGAAGTCGCTGTCGCTGGACACCAGGCAGAATCCGTCGACCGATCCGGTGTACAGGATGTCCATCGCGTCGATGATCATGGCCGAATCCGTAGAATTCTTGCCGCTGGTGTATCCGTACTGCTGGACCGGCACGATGGCATTCTCCAGGAGCGAGGCTTTCCATCCCATGAGCTCCGGACGGGTCCAGTCGCCGTAGATCCGCTTGATCGTAGGCGTGCCGTACCGCGTGATCTCAATCAGCATGTTCTTGATGTTCTTGTAGGAAATATTGTCCGCGTCGATCAGGACCGCGAGACATTTGTCATTCAGGTCATTCACTGTTTTTTTCCTCCTTCATAAAAAAAGCGTCATCCCCCAGCAGATCGCCGAAGGACATGATATACCGGTTCGCGTGCAGTCGGATCTGCTCCTCGTGAAAGCGCGCATGCACGTCACGGACTCCGACGACCGTCATGCCTGCCGCCTTGGCGCCGAGGATCGACGACCAGGAATCCTCGAAAACGACGCATTCGGCCGGATCGCTCCGCAGCCGGGATGCCGACAACAGGAAAACATCCGGATAGAGCTTGCTCCTCGGCACCTCCTGGGTCACGGTGACCGAGTCAAAGTACTTCAGGATGTCATGACGTCTTAATACATCTTCCGCAACATCCCTGAAATTGGATGTCGCGATCGAAAGGCTGAGCCCCATTTCTCTGAGGTACAGAAGAAACTCGCGGGCATACGGCTTCAGATCGATCTCCTCCCTGTATCGGAGAAGGGCCTGACCATTCCACTCGCTGACGAGCTCATCGGCGGATTTGCGCGCGCCGGACAGCCGGAGGCAGTATTCTGCCGATTCCGCAAAAGTCATCGTAAAAATCCGGCTCTCCAGGTCGTCGGGCACTTCTGCTCCGCAGTCCGTGAAGCTTTTCGACGCGAGATCCCGCCAGATCCCCATGGAATCGATCAGTGTGCCGTCCATGTCAAAGATGGCGCTCCGGAATCTCAGATTGCCCGCACGCTGCGCATCAACGTTTGTCAACGATGTTCCCTGTCCCTTTCATGATGGAATCGGCAGGGACATAGCCCCTGACACTGGTGAGCGGATAAATGTTCGTGTTGCGCCCGACGATCGTGCCGGGATTCAAAACGCTGTTGCAGCCGACCTCGACAAAGTCCCCGAGGATCGCCCCGAATTTCTTCAGCCCTGTCTCAAGGGAGCCGCCGGGCCATTTCACCGTGATTTCCGTCCTGTCGGATTTGACATTGGATGTGATGGCCCCGGCCCCCATGTGTGCGCGGAAGCCAAGGATGGAATCCCCCACATAATTGTAATGAGGGACCTGGACCCGGTCAAACAGGATCACGTTTTTCAGTTCCGTCGAGTTGCCGACCACGGCATATTCGCCCACCAGCGCGCTGCCCCGGATGAAAGCACAGTGGCGGATATCCGCCCCCGGCCCGATGATGACGGGGCCGGTGATCGATGCCGACGGCGCGACGCGGGCGGCGCGGCTGATCCAGATATTGCCGTCCTTGAGCTCGTACTCCCCGGAAGGCAGATCC
>CAZDPQ010000060.1:0-15259 GCA_964507305.1 uncultured Oscillospiraceae bacterium | reverse complement strand
GATCATGGACCTTACCGGATACGATGTCCGCAAAGACCTCTGTGCGTTCATCCGTTCGCTCGAACTGTAAACCCTCCTTCATCCGCGACGAAAAAAGAAAACCGCGGCGGGTGCCGCGGTTTTCGCATGGGCAGTCGATCCGGCAAAACGCCGTCATCCTTCCGATACGAGGAGTGCCAGCATGTTCTGGAGGATCCCGTTGATGTCCGTCAGCGTGTCATTGCGGAGATGCTGGATCGCGATGATCTGGTTGAACGAATCGATCAGCGCCGCGTAATCCTTCGCGGAGCGGAAACCGCCGTTCTGGCGCCTGAGGTCCAGGATCTGGTCCTTGGTGCCCGTCAGATCCTCGCGGCACGCCGCGAGAGCATCCTTGTACTCTCCGAGTGCCGCTACCGTCTCTTCGGAAAGCGCCGTTCCCTGGAGCTTCAGCGCTTCGAGCGAACCCTTCAGTTCGCTGCGGAGACGGGCGTTTTCGGCGCGGAGCGCATTATTGTCCTTCATCAGGCCGATCGCTTCCGCACGGAGAGCATTCAGCTGCTCCCTGAATGCCGCGTATTCCTCACGCTTGGACTGGAACTCCTGCTGCCTGGCTTCGATCTGCGCCCTGAGCGCTTCGATCTGCGCCATCCTCTCCGCGTAGGCCGCCTGGCGGTCCGGAGGCATCTGGCTCCCGGCCGGCCCCGACTGCGCGAAGCTGATCGCATACAAGGACAGTACGAGTGTGATCGCGAGGATCATGGCCAATGTTTTTTTCATTCGAATCACCTTCTTCTAAAAATATCCTGCGGCCTGATGCCGCCCGATGTATATCATACCGGCAATTCCTGCCGGCGGATCTTCCGCTCACGGGGTCGGGACGGTGAAATCTTCCGACGTGTAATCGTCCAGCCCGCTGATCACTTTCTCCAATTCGTCCAGTTCGCTCAGGATGCGGTCGTAGGTCTCGTCCTGGCTGGTGCCTGTGCCGCTGATCCCTGATTCCGGCTGCTGCGGATCCATACCGGATGGCTCCTGACCCGATGCCGTGACGGTCCCTGACACGCCCGTGCCGGAAACCGCAGAACTCTCATCGCCGGGATCCAGGATACAGGAAGTCAGCGCGGCGGCGACCAAAAGGATCACCGACAGCGCGGCTGCCGCCCGAAAATAACCTTTCTTTCCCGACCTGCTCAAGATCGCGACCTCCCGAGTTTTATTTTATTCCTTGCCGTCCTGTAAAAACAACGGAAATCCTTAGGCAAATTTAAGGCAATAATTTCATGTCCATATAAAACATTATAATATGGATACGATAATGGTAAAATATTGTAGAGATTGTATAAACGTCACGAATCGTTACGGCAGGAGGTGGCGACGGCATGATCCGGAAGATCTATGTAGCCGATGATGAAAAAAACATACGGGATCTCATCTATGCCTTTTTAAGCAACGAAGGATATGTGATCAAGACCTTCGCCAGCGGCGATGACCTGTTCGAAAACTTCCTCAGGGACCCGGCCGACCTGGTGATCCTCGACGCATGATGGAAGGCACCGACGGCTTCATCATATCCTCGAAGCTCCGCAGCATCAGCAATGTGCCGATCATCATCGTGTCCGCCCGCGACAGCGAGATGGACCGGATCACGGGCATCTCGCTCGGATCCGACGATTACCTGACCAAGCCGTTCTCGCCCATGGAGCTCGTGGCGAGAGTCAAAGCCCTTTCGCGGAGGATCGACCTCGACACGGGCGCCGAGAAGCGCAAGGCTGAAAAGTACGAGTTCTCCGACATCGTCATCGAGCTGGACGCAAGAGATGTTTATATCAAGGGGCAAAAGGTCGACCTTACGCCCACGGAGTTTGCGCTGATCATTTACCTGATCGAGAACCGGACCAGGGCCGTGTCGCGCGAAGAGCTCCTGAAGAATGTATGGAAGTTCGACTTTGAAGTCGACACGAGAGCTACCGACGATGTGATCAAGCGTCTGAGAAAAAAGCTCGCCCAGGCAGGTTCCGCCGCGCGGATCGAATCGGTCTGGGGGTTCGGGTTCAGGCTTGAGGAAATCCATCCATGATCGGGATCAAAAGCAGCCTGCTGCACCCTTTCATCGTGATCCTGCTCCTGATCGTCGCCGTCAACCTCATCGCCTTTGATTACATCATCGGGGATTATATCAACAAAGGGATCCGCGAGCAGCTCGTCTACACGGCGACGGGATCCAAGGTCCTCATCAAGAAGGAAATCTCCGAAGTCGTTTTCGATGAAGACGAGACGAAGATCACGTCCGTGCTCACCCAGCTCAACAAGATCCTCCGTTCCGCGAAGACCAATCTGAATGTCGAACTGATGCTGTTCAGCGAATCGGGGGAAATGATCTATCCGGTCGACTATGGCGGGTCTTTCCTGAACGAAGGCCTGATCGCCGCGATCCGGGATCGCCTGGCCGGCCTCGACGAGACGAAGGCCGTCACGGTCGAAGCACCCGGGCGGCGTGCGGCGGTGACGGGATATCGACTGACCGACCTGCCGATCACCCATATCCCGTACGTAGTTTTTGCATCATCGCTGGATGTGTCCGACAAGCTTATCCAGACCGTTACGGCCGCGATGACGCTGGTCTTCGCCATCGGCGGGATCATCAGCATCCTTCTTTCCATCAGCGTCGCGAACAGGATGTCCCGCCCCGTGCGGGAACTTTCCGACGCGGCCCGGCAGATCGGCGAGCGTCGGAAATTCACGCTCCGCCACAAGAGCGGCATCCGCGAAATCGTGCAGCTGACCGACAGCATCTCCGACATGTCATCCCGGATCGACAGCTATGACAACGCGCAGAAGGCTTTTCTGCAGAACGCTTCGCATGAGCTGCGGACTCCCCTGATGTCGATCCAGGGCTACGCGGAGGGAATCGAAAAAGGCATGTTCGCGGATCCGCGAAAAGCCGGCGCGGTTATCGTGGAGGAGAGCCGCAAGCTCAACAAGCTGCTGTCGGAATTGCTGATGCTGTCCCGGATCGAGAACATGAATTATGAGGTCGGGTTCGAACCGGTCGTCCTGAACGATATCATCCGCGAATACGCCCATACGATCGAGGGGCTGGCGCTGAAGGAAGGGAAAAGGGCCGAATTCGCTGTCTGCGGGGAGACCCTGACGATCCTTTATAATGAGACGCTATTCAGCCAATGCCTGATGAACGTTGCCGGGAATGCATTCCGGTACTGCGCCGGGCAGGTCATGGTCAGCGTTTTCCGCGACGGCGGGTCGGCTGTCATCACGGTCGAGGACGATGGCAGCGGGATCGATCCGAAGGATCTCCCGCACCTGTTCGAGCGCTTCTACAAAGGCCCCGGAGGTCAGACCGGGCTTGGCCTTGCCATCGCAAAGACCGCGGCTGAAGCCATGGGTGGAAGCATCACCGCTTCCAACGGGGCTTCCGGAGCGATATTCGCGATCCGGATCCCGCTCCTCAAGGAGCCGCCGAAAGCAACGTGATTTGCACTTGCACAGCCAAACGTGGTATCATTACAAAGTATCTTTTCCGGAATGGAGCTCGGGGTGACAGTGAAATTCATTCATAGCCCTTCTAAATTCAGCGCCGCTCTGATGGCATCGGTTCTGCTGGCTGCCGTCACGGTGATTCTTCCGGGCGCCGCCGCCGTCCATGCCTCCGCAAAGCCTTCGGCAGTATCGAAGGCCGTATCGGCGTCTCCGGCATCTGTCACGGACTCCTCTTCCGCATCTGCTCCGTCAGGCAGCGGACAGGCATCCTCCGCAACCGCATCCTCCGCATCTGCATCCGCCGCATCCGCTTCCGCCTCGCCGGCGTCCGCGTCATCGGGGGACAGTGCATCGGGCAGTGAGGAGGAAGCGCCGGAATACGATCCGGTCTACCGCGGCGGGATGATCTCCTGCGGCCTTTACCATACGGTCCTTCTCAATGAAGCGGGAGAGGTATATGTCTGGGGTGACAATTCCTTCGGACAGCTCGGAATCGGTTCCGCTTCCAATAAAGAGATCCCGGTGAAGGTCGAAGGGCTTGAAGACATCGTGATGGTAAGCGCCGGGGCATACCACACCCTCGCCTTGACGAGAAGCGGGGAGGTCTACGCCTGGGGGAGAAACACCTACGGCCAGGTCGGGAACGGGACAACGATGGTATGCGGCAGCCCCGTGAAGATCGCGGACATCCCTGCGATGACCGCGGTGTCCGCCGGCGCATTCCATTCCATGGCGCTCGCCGCCGACGGCACCGTATATGCCTGGGGAGACAATACATACGGCCAGGTCGGGAACGTCGACTCCGAAGTCATAACCGACAGCTCCGGCAATGTGCTCGGCAGCAGGGTCCTCAAGCCCCTGCCGGTCGCGGGGCCCGGGATCGCCGCGATATCGGCCGGCGGGAGCCATTCGCTTTATCTGGATGCATCCGGCAAGGTCTTTGCCTGGGGCGACAACTCGTTCGGCCAGCTCGGCGACGGCACGCAGATTTCGCACAACACGCCTGCTCCGGTCGCGGGGCTGTCTTCCGTGACGATGATATCCGCCGGCTATATGTACAATATGGCGGTCCGCGAATCGACCGCCGGCTCCGGCAGTCAGTCGGTCACTTACCAGAATCTGTTTACCTGGGGCAGCGATTCATCCGGTCAGCTCGGCCTCGGAGCGGAGCCTGACCAGGACAGTGTTGTCCTTTCACCGGTCCGCGTCGACGCCGGCGGAGACGCGGATGAGACCAACGACCGGATCTCCCTGATCGACGCAGGCTACTACTCCTCTGTCATGACCGTGCCGGTCACGGTGAACGGTCTGCGCAGGGACAGCGTCTATGTCTGGGGAAATAATTCCTACGGCCAGCTTGGCATCGGCAGCATGCCATCCCAGTACGAGCCGGTCAGGCTGATCGGCACGTCGAACGGCTGGCAGGGGGACACCTTCGTCCCGTTCGAGTCGATCTCCGCAGGCGGATACAACACGGCGCTGCTCAGCGTCAAAGGCTTCGCGGGCATCACCGGCCGGGCGGACAAAGGCCAGCTCGGCAATGTTTCATCCATCGGCACGGACCGATTCCTCGGTGTGGCTGTCCGGGACGCGATCGCTCCCGAATGGAAGGCAGGCGCCGCGCTGACATCGAAGTTCATTTCATCGTATCTGCAGCTGTCATGGGAAGACGCTGCGGACAACATCGGCGTCACGGGATACCGTCTGACCTATGTGAATAAGAAAGGCGAGACTGTCACGGTCAAGCTCGGAGCGGTGCGCGACTTCACGATCCTGGACCTTGACAAGACCTTCGGCCAGACGATCACGCTCCGGGCAATCGACAACGCCGGCAACCGGAGCGAATTCCCTCTTTTCTATACGATAGGCACATCGTCTTCCGGGGATGCATCCTCCATAGCGGATCCCGCTTCGGGATCCGATGCATCCTCCGCTGCGGTTTCGGAACCGGACGCATCCTCTCGTCCCGCGGCTCTGTATGCCGCCGGCGCGCTTCCGGAGGTCCCCTGGGATGTGGATTATCTGTACGGCGCGGGTGTCGTGAAACCTCCGCCCGACAGGACGATATACATCGCGGTCGGGATCACCGTACTGGTTTTCCTGCTTTTCATCCTTTTCAGCTTTGCAAATTTCCGGCGCACCCATAAAGGCCACAGGCTGTTCCGGAGCTTCCTGCACCACGGGGAAGGGACTGACGAGGTCTCTCAGGACGACAGTCAAACGGCAGTCGACATCGGAAACGAAGTGCGGATCCTGCAGGACGGACAGACGCATGGCGCGGATGGCGCGGATGACGCGGATCGTGCAGGCGAAGCCAGACATCCGGACCGGAAGGCATCCGGACATAAGAGATAACGACCGGTGACAGGCTGCCGGATTGCGCGGCGTCAACGGACAAATAAATGTAACGTGAGGAAAATCAAATGAAAAAGGGCACAATACGATCAGGGTCCATGCTGCTGCTTGCTATGCTGCTCATCATGCCGTTTTCGGCCTACGGTCTCAAGGCAGGCGCTGCGACAGAGATCATCCCGCAATACAGTCGGGTCGCCGCGGGGGCATCCCATGCCCTGCTGATCGACGACAGCGGCAATGTCTGGTCGCTGGGGAACAACGACTCCATGCAGCTCGGCGACGGCACGACGGAGACGCGATGGCAGCCGCTCCTTGTATACCACAATACCCAGAAAGGGAAAGCGGTGTCCGTCGCCGCCGGACTCAGGCAGTCCCTGATCCTTACAGAAGACGGAAGCGTCCTGATGTGGGGATACAATGAACCCGGGATGACGACACAGATCACAGGGAACGCCGTCGCCATCGCGGCGGGCGAAGAGTACTGCATGGCGATCCTGCGGGACGGCAAGGCGATCACCTGGAGCGACAAGCAGAACCAGCGCACGGTCGAAACGGAATCCGGCCTTGTCATGACCAATGTGCGGGAGATCTCGGTCGGCAACAACGATACGATCGTCCTGCGGGACACCGACGGGACAGTCTACCAGCTTGACACCGACAATTACCGGACCGCCGTACCCGTCCGGATCGCCGTTTCACCTTCCATCACGCCCGAATCGTCCTCCGAAGGATCTTCCGACTCCGGATCAGCCTCTTCCGGGCCGGAGGGCTCCCTGCTGACCGGCGCGGTCGGCATCTCGGCCGGCGGCGGCTTTGCCCTGGCGCTTCTTTCCTCCGGCGAAGTCTACACCTGGGGGCGTTCGACCAACGGCGTTCTCGGCCAGGGAGCCATCGCCGACGGCTATTACCGGGACGCGATGAAAGTCCTGTATATGAATCCGGTATCGGCTGTATGCGCCGGATGGGACCACGCGCTCGCTATGACCGGCTCGGGCGAGCTGTTCGGCTGGGGAAACGCGTCGCAGAAGCGGCTTGACCAGGACAAGGTCGGCCTCCAGGAAAGCCCGGTGCTCCTCAACACCGGAATTTCCGGGATCGTCCAGGCCGACTGCGGCAACACCTTCAACGCAGCCCTTACGGACGCGGGCGAGTTCTATCTCTGGGGAAACTCGGAACCGGCCTGGAAGCTCGCGCTTATCCAGACCCTGATGCGGAGTGAAAATCCGCCGGTCCTCACGGAGAATGTAGGGGATAATTCCATCACGGTGAAATGGGATCCGGCGGATTTCTACACCGGGCTTGCGACAGGATTCGTCATCGTCTACCGGCTCCCCAACGGGACCGAGCTCAAGACCCAGATGCTCTCTCCGGAAACGTCGCAGATCACGCTGATGGGGCTCCAGGCGGCGACCAATTATACGATCAAACTCCAAATCCACGGCCGGTCCGGATTCGTGGATGAGACGGTCCCCTTTATCATCCAGACCCTCAAGGATGACGGGGTGACTCCGACCGCAGAGCCGACTCCCACTCTGACGCCGACCGGCGACGTCTCTTCATCCGAAGCTGTGTCGAGCGAAGCGGAGCAATCCTCCGGCAGCTCGGCGTCGACCGGCGGCAGCGACAAGCTGTCGGACCTTTTCGGTTTTCTTCTGATCGGGCTGGTTTTCATCGTCCTCATCGCCGCGATCACGGCCATCCTCTATGTATGGCGCAGGATCGACCGGTCGGAACGCACCGGGATCAAATCGGTCCGGATCCGGCCGGATGATGAACGGGGCCTGGAAGAGCCCGACGCTGACGGGACCTATGAAGAAGATGACGACATGATCATCATGGACGACCGGGAATACCGGGACATCCATTCCGCGGGCAGCGTACGTCCGGAGGATGCCGCCATGCCGGGCGCCGGCGGAGATGAAACCTTTCCGGAAGATATGGAAACGAAAGCACGGGCAGAAGATGACGGCGGGCTTCCCGGCGCGTCCGGCCTGTCTTCCGCAGAAGAGCATCCCGCGGAAGGCCGGGACATTTCCGGCCCTTCGAAGAAGCGCAGGCGCCGCGCGGGCGACGATGATGATGACGACTTCATCATCCGGAAGCCCGGCGAGCCGAAGGTGTAAATGAGAGGGAGAGCCGGCGGCAGCCGGCTCTCCCGGTAAAAAAGGTGCAGCATTAAAACCAATCAGCGGATCGATTCCATCTATCTGCGTTCGCTTGCCGCGATCGCGGTCCCGGTCATTCTCCAGAATCTTGTCGGCGCGCTGCTGAATATGGTCGACAGCGTCATGGTCGGCGGGCTGGGAGAAGCGGCGATGGCTGCCGTGGGGATATCCAACCAGATATTCTTCATATTCGCTGTCGTGCTGTTCGGGATCACATCGGGGCTTTCGGTGTTCATCGCGCAATTCTGGGGGAGCGGAAGGATCCGCGACGTGCGCAGGACCGTGAGCCTGGGGCTCCTGCTGTGTACCGTGTTCGGCCTGGCGTTCTCCGCGGTGACGCTTGCGGCGCCGGATACGCTCATGTCCCTTTTCACCGGCGACCCGGAAGTCATCCGCCTCGGGAGACAGTATCTGTCCATTGTCGCCTTCGGGTATCCTCTTTCGGCGATCTCGATGGTCTACGCGGTCGGCCTGCGCTCGGTCGAGAAGCCCGTTCTTCCGCTGACCGCTTCCGTTTTTTCGCTTCTGCTGAACACATCGCTTAACTACCTGCTGATCTACGGTAAGGCCGGCCTCCCGGCCATGGGCGTCACAGGCGCCGGCATCGCGACTGTCATCGCGCGGATCGCCGAGATCGCCCTGATCCTCCTACTTGTCTACAGCCGTCGGATGGCCGTCGCCTGCGGACCATCGGATTTTGCCGGACTGCGCCGCGATTTCACCCTGCCGGTCCTCCGGCTGACGCTTCCGGTCATCGCGAACGAGAGCCTGTGGGTCACCGGCGTCTCGACCTTCACTGCCGTCTACGGCCGGATGGGCACCCCCGAGATCGCGGCGTACAACGTGGTTTCGACCCTCGAGAAACTGTCGTTCGTCTTTGTTATGGGACTCGGCAGCGGGTGCGCCGTCATCGTCGGCAAGCTTCTGGGCGCCGGAAACAACGCCAGGGCTCATTTGTATGCCAAATGGTCGATCACTGCAGCACCTCTTGTCGGCATCGTGATCGGGCTTGTGATGCTGGCCGTCCGGCACCCGGTCATCGGCCTGTATCATGTGGGGGATCAGGTCCGGAATGATGCGGCGTCCCTGATCCTGATCTCGGCGGTCATTTTTCCCGTCAAAGCCCTCAACTACACCAACTTCCTGGGCGTTCTCCGGGCGGGAGGCGACACGCGCGTCGCGCTCGCGCTCGACACGCTGCCACTCTGGCTGATCGCCGTCCCCGCGGCAGCCTTCACCGGCCTGTCCCTCGGCTGGCCGATCCCGGCTGTCTACGCCGTAGCCTTTTCCGAAGAGCTGATCAAGTCGGGGGTCGGGCTATGGCGATTCCGAAGCGGCAAATGGATCAACAATCTTGCGGCCGCGCATGAGCCGGCGCCCGCCGCAAAATGATGACCGGATGAGGGAAAAAGTTGTATAATAGGGATTGCATTTCAGGCGGCGGCGCCATTGCGCCGCGACTTTTTGTTCCGGAGGAAAGACCTAATGACCTATAAGTTGCTCACACTTGCGGTGCCTTCATACAATGTGGAAAAATATATACGAAGGTGCCTCGGCTCACTCGTGACCGGAGGAGAGGATGTCGAAGTTCTCGTCATCGATGATGGGTCGACGGACCGCACGGCGGAGATCGCCGCGGAATACGAAGCGAAATATCCGGGTATCGTCCGGGTCGTCAGCAAGGAGAACGGCGGCCACGGGTCGGCGATCAATACGGGGCTCAAGGAGGCGTCGGGCGAATATTTCTATGTGGTGGACGCGGACGACTGGCTCGAGATCGGCGCGCTGGAGCGGCTGATCCGGACGATGAAGGAAGTGAAGGGACAGGGAGCGGGGGTCGATCTGTATATCGTCAATTATGTATACGAGCAGTTCGAGCTGAACAAGCGGCATACGGTCCATTACCGCAGAGTCCTGCCCGGGAACACCGTTTTCGAATGGAAGGATACGAAGCCTTTCCGCATGGCGCAGTTCATCCTCCTGCACTCGACGATCCACAAGACCTCCATTCTGCGCGAGACCGGCATCGTCCTGCCGGAGCACACATTCTATGTCGACAACGTCCTCGTCTACAGTCCCCTGCCGAGTTTCCGGACGATGTATTACATCGATATCGATTTGTACAAGTACTATATCGGCCGCTCGGACCAGTCCGTCAGCCACGAAAGCATGATGAAAAGGATCGACCAGTATGTCCGCGTGGCGAAGATCATGATCGAGAGCCACCACCTCGAGGAGATCGGGGAGGAAAAACTGCGGAAATACATGTACAGCTATCTTTCGGCCATCCTGATGATCGTGAACACGTTCCTGACGTTGTCGAAGACCGCCGAAAACCGGAGAAAAAAGGCCGAACTCTGGCGTTTCCTCAAAGACTATGATGCCGACATGTACCGGATGGTCCTCGCGAATCCGCTCTACGCGGGAAGCCTCCTGGACGGCAAAGCCGGCAGGTTCATCATCCGGAGCAGCTACAAGATCGGTCGCCGGATCTTCAAATACAACTGACCTGGCGCAGGGCTGCGGGCACGGATGTCCGGCTTCGGCCGGCGGCATCATGCCCGGAAATAAAAAAACCGGAGCCGGTTTCTCCGTCGGAAACCGGCTCCCGCAAGGACGTCAGGACTGATCTGGATTGCCTGCGGATTTCGGACCGGACTTCTCTGTGCCTGCCGGTACGCAGTGACCGGGGATCAAGTCATTTTTTCCTATAGTCTTTCGTTTCCTTTCCGCCGGGGCGTTTCCGCCGCCGGCCTTATGCCATCGTTCCGATCATTTCCGGTCTGCCGGGAAAACCGGCTGCCGGACTTTTCTTACGAGGGACTCCCCTTCTTCGACGAAGGCCCGGTCCCCGGGGATTTTCGCGCGCCCCCGGCGCGCGGACATTTCATGTTTATGGGTCCGGGACACTGCCGCGGCAGGCTGTCATGGCCGAAATCCGTATTTCGTCCGCCCGGCACAGGGGTCTGCGAAGGCTTTGAACGGCTTTGATCCTTGTCTGCCGCCGATATCTGCACCGATGTGTGCATCCGGTCCCGGCAGAACTCTTTTCTTGCGTTCGCGGCTGTCCGCGCGGACTTGCATTTTCAAGGTTCTTTGGCTTACGGTACGCGATGATCGATCGCCCGTACGGAGACTATTCACTTTTCAGTACTCAGGCTCAATCAATCCGTAATTGCCATCCTTGCGCTTGTAGACAAGGTTCACTTTTGAATCATCCATGTTCAGGAACAATAAAAACGAGTGCCCCAACATTTCCATCTGCAATGTTGCTTCCTCGGGATCCATCGGGATCAGGTCGAACTTCTTGCGTCTGATGATCCTGGACGAACTTTCTTCCTCCTCAGCTACGGTCTGATGCTTCAGGTACTCCTTCATATAGGCATTGTCCCGGATGCGCTTTTCGATCCGCGTCTTGTGCTTGCGGAGCTGCCCCTCCATGACTTCCACTGCCAGGTCCAGCGCCGAGAGAGCGTCCTCGGCGGACGTCTCGCCCCGGTAAAAACGGTTCTGCACATGCAGGGTGACCTCCATGCGGACCGTTCCGTTCTCGTGAGTGAGTTTCGCTGTCGCAGTGGCATCGTCCCCGAAATACCGGTCAAACTTCCTGAGCTTTTCTTCGATCCTCTCCTGGAGGACGGGGCCGATTTTCATGCCTTTGCTGTTCATCGTGATTTTCATAACATCACCCTTCCTGATTCAGTATTTGGATTTCAAGATGCCCGCGGATTGCCGGTGAAACGGTCTTCCGCTTACCTTTATTATACCCCGATTTTATTACACAACCGTAACAAAGCAAACCGCATGGCGGAAGGAAGAGTGTTATAATAATATTGTTGCGCCGGGCCGGCGGCTCTGCGGCAACAGATATGTCAGAGGGATCGGCGGCGGGATCGTTCAGGGGGGCTCATGGGCAAGGTCGTTTATTCGGTGGTGGTTCCATTATACAACGAAGAAGAGGTGCTGCCGGAGACGTACCGGAGACTGAAAGCCGTCATGGATTCGGCCGGGGAGCCCTACGAAGTGGTCATGGTCAACGACGGGAGCCGCGACCGGACGGCCGCGATCGCCCGGGATATCTGCGGGCGGGATCCGGCGTTCAAGCTCATCCATTTTTCCCGCAATTTCGGGCATCAGACCGCAATCACGGCCGGCATGGACCACACCTGCGGCGACGCCGTCATCGTGATCGACGCCGATCTTCAGGACCCGCCCGAGATCATCCTCCAGATGATCGACCAGTGGAAGCAGGGCTACGAGGTCGTCTACGGCAGGCGTGTTTCCCGCAGGGGCGAGACCTTTTTCAAGAAGCTCACGGCGCGGCTCTTCTACAGGCTGCTCAACCGGATGACCGACGTGAAGATCCCGACCGACGTCGGGGATTTCCGCCTGATCGACCGCAAGGTCCGCGACGCGCTGCTGACGGTACCGGAGCACAACCGCTATGTCCGCGGCCTGATCAGCTGGCTGGGATTCCGCCAGACGGCGGTCGAGTTCGTCCGCGAGCCGCGCTTTGCCGGCGTGACGAAATACCCGCTCCGCAAGATGCTCAAGCTGGCGGTCGACGGCATCACGTCCTTTTCGTACAAGCCGCTCAAGTTCGGCATCGGCATCGGGATGTTCATATCCATATTCAGTCTGCTGTTCGCGATCGTCGTCGTCATCCTCCGCGCGTTCGACCTGACGGTGATGGAGCCCGGATGGGCCTCCCTCATGGCCGTGTTCCTGTTTTTTTCCGGGGTGATCCTGATCATGCTTGGGATCATCGGCGAGTACATCGCCCGCATCTTCGAAGAGGTCAAGGGGCGCCCGCTGTATGTCATCAGCGACCTGACGGGCGATTTCAGCGAAGCGCTCCGGAAGGGCCGCCGCTGAGAGCAGATGCCGGAGGGACCGCAGCATTGAAAGACGAGCATACACCGGTTTCCGGATCCTCGGATACCGCTTATCCAGACGGCGCGCCGGCCGGAAACGGCGATGTCCTCCGGGGGCTCAACCCCGAGCAGGCCGAAGCGGTCGTGTACGGCACGGGTCCTCTGCTGATCCTTGCGGGCGCGGGCTCCGGCAAGACGCGCGTCATCACGCACCGGATCGCGCACCTGGTCCGGGACATGGGCGTCGCCCCGTACCGCATCCTGGCCATCACCTTTACGAACAAGGCGGCGAAAGAGATGAAAAGCCGCATCGGTTCCCTGATCGGGAGCGATATCGAGAGCCTGTGGGTGGGGACGTTCCATGCGATGATGGTCCGGATCCTGCGCAGGCACATCGACCTGCTGGGATTCGACAAGCGTTTCGTGATCCTGGATGTCGACGACCAGCAGCGGCTGATCAAATCCTGCGTCGAGGATCTGCGACTCGACGAGAAGGCTTTCCCGGCACGGATGGTCCACACCGCGATCAGCGCCGCCAAGAACGCGCTCATCGATGCTGACGAGTACGCGAAGGAAGCGGCGAAGGAGTTCCGCAGGTCGAAAATCGCCGATATCTACCGGATGTACCAGAACCGCCTCAAGGCCTCCTCATCTCTGGATTTTGACGATATCCTCTTCTACGCGGTGAAGCTGTTCGAGGACTTCCCGGATGTGCTGGAGTTTTACCAGAACAAGTTCGAATACATCCTGGTCGACGAATACCAGGACACCAATCACGCACAGTATCGGATCGTCGAGATGCTCGCGCGCGGGCACCGTAATCTGTGCGTCGTCGGGGACGACGACCAGTCGATTTATTCATTTCGGGGTGCGAACATCCGCAACATCCTGGATTTCGAGAAGGATTTCAAGGACTGCCGGGTCATCAAGCTCGAGCAGAATTACCGGTCGACGAAGACCGTCCTGGACGCAGCCAACAACGTGATCGCGAACAACCGGGGGCGGAAGGCCAAGCGCCTGTGGACCGAGGCCGAGCAGGGCGAGCCGATCACGGTCTACAGGGCCGAGGACCAGACCGGCGAGGCGCGGTATGTCGCCCGCGAGATCGACCGGCTGGTCAGGCGGTCCGGCGCCGTCCGCTTCGGGGAGATCGCCGTTCTGTACAGGCTGAACGCCCTGTCCCGCAATTTCGAGACGGAGCTCCTGGCGGCGGGGATCCCGTTCAAGATCCTCGGCGGGATGCGGTTTTACGAGCGCAGGGAGATCAAGGATCTCCTCGCCTACATGCGGCTTATCCTGGCCGGCGATGACCTGTCGTTCGCGCGGGTCATCAATGTCCCGCGTCGGGGCATCGGCGATGTGACGATGGAAGCGCTGACGGCGGCGTCCGCGCGGCTCGGGATCCCTCTGCTGGAGGCGGCGGGCATGTCCAGGCAGATCCCCGAGCTGGCCAAGGCATGGCCCAGGCTGACATCCTTTTATGAGCTGATCGCGAAAATGCGCGGCGTCCTGGCGGAGGATGCCATGAAGCTGCCCCGGTTTTTCGAGTATGTGCAGGAAGAGTCCGGCATGCTGCAGGAGCTGGCCGAGCAGGGGGAGAAAAAAGAGGAGGCCGCGGACCGGATCGAAAACCTCAAGGAGCTCCTGTCCGCCGTCATCGAATTCGACAGCCAGCTCGAGGCCATGAACGAATGGCAGAAGAAACGCGGCGAAGCCCTGTCGCCGTACGAGGATCCGGGGCTTGCGGCCGACACGCTGGCCCATCGGCTGACTTCCTATATCGAGAGCGTAACGCTGACGGCCGAATCGGATGATGCGGCCGGAGGGAATGAATTTGTCAAGCTCATGACGATCCACAGCGCCAAGGGGCTCGAGTTCGACGTTGTGTTCCTGGTCGGCGCGGAGGAAGGTCTGTTCCCCGGCATGCGGACGATCACCGAGGGCGGCGAGGCCGGACTCGAGGAGGAGCGGAGGCTTGCCTATGTCTCGATCACCAGGGCGCGGCGCAAGCTGACCGTGACCACCGCGCGCACCCGCATGCTGTTCGGGCAGACGCAGTGCTACCCCGTCTCACGCTTCATCCGCGAGATCCCGGAGCAGTATGTGGAAGAGCTTTCCCAGAGCCGCTCCGATACCGGCAGCCCGTACGGGGCAGGACGCGCGGCGGCATTTCCGGGATCGACCCTTTCCGAGGGATTCGCCCGACGGAGCGGACGGTCCGGACAGCCCGGCGCCACGCTTCCATCGAAAGCCCGGACGCCGTTTGCCGCGCGGCCCGGCGCCGCGCCGCAGGATGCCGGTCCGGCGGATGCCCTCACGCCCGCCGAGGTCCATCCCGGCGACCGGATCCTGCACGCCAAGTTCGGCAGGGGCAAGATCGTCACG
>CAZDPQ010000059.1:0-15308 GCA_964507305.1 uncultured Oscillospiraceae bacterium | reverse complement strand
TGTCCAGGCCGGCCAGCCTTGAATAGCGGTACTTGAGCTGCGCGAGCTCCACCTGGAGCTTGCCCTCCGCGCTGCGCGCGCGCCGCGCGAAGATGTCGAGGATGAGAAGCGTGCGGTCGACGACCTTGCGGCCCGTCGCTTCCTCGATGTTCCGGATCTGCGACCCCAGGAGCTCATCGTCGAAAAGGATCAGGTCGGCGCGCAGTTCGTCGCAGGCCGCCGTGATCTCCGCCAGCTTGCCTTTGCCGATATAGGTGGCCGGATCGATGCCCCGCCGGCGCTGGATCGCCGTCCCCACAACCTGCGCTCCCGCCGTTTCGGCGAGCAGCGCAAGCTCCGCCACCGACCGCTCCGTCTCCCCTTCCTCGAAAGGGGCAGACGTATCCGTAAATCCCACCAGCACCGCCCGCTCCGGGCGGTTGTCATTGGCATACAGGGTCCCGTTGTTCACGACGCTGCTCCTCCTTCGCTGCCGCGGCCGGCCGGCCCGTGTCTTCGGACCTCCCGCCGCTGCTTCCATTGTAGAAGATAAGGCGCCGATATACAAGAAAAACGTCGGAAATCGCCCGTGCCGTCCGCGCACTCACGGCAGCTTGCAACGCCGGCCCCGTCCGCCGAAACCTCGGTTCATTGAAAAGTGGCATTTTTACAGGGAAATTTATATTGAAAAGTGGCATTTTTATAGAGAATTTTATATTGAAAAGTTGTGTTTTCCGTGTTATAATTTCATTGAAAAGTGTCCGGGAGGTGTCCCATGCTTTACCGTAAGATCACAACATTGATTGAAGAACATCTGAAATCGCAGTCAAACAAGATCCTCCTGATTGACGGCGCACGCCAGGTCGGGAAAACCTATATCATTCGCTATATCGGGGAAAAACTGTACCGCAATTTCATCGAAATCAATATGATCGAGGATTTATTGGGAGACAAGTTGTTTGCAAATACAAGAACGATCGATGACTTCTATCTGCAGGTAAGCATGATCGCGGGCAACAAACTCCGAGAAAAAGAAAACACCCTGATTTTCATGGATGAAATCCAGGCATATCCGCATTTGCTGACATTGCTGAAGTTTCTATCTCAGGATCATCGTTTCACGTATATCGCCAGCGGTTCGCTGCTCGGCGTCACGCTTCTGGAGACCCCTTCCATCCCTATGGGAAGCATCCGCAAGGTCCGGATGTTTCCGCTTGATTTTGAGGAGTTTCTGTATGCAAATGGGATGAACGGGGCTGCCGTAGCTGCATTGAAAAGCAGGTTTGACCGACTCGAAGCACTCGACGAGCCGATGCATGATAAAATGATGGATCTGTTCCGCAAATATATTCTGATCGGCGGTTTACCCGAAGCGGTCAACTCCTATATCGAACATCAGAATATCCAGTTGGTTCGCGAAATCCAGAGGGATATTCACGATTTCTATGCAGCGGATGCATCAAAATACGGGGAGGAGAAAAAGTTGAAAATCAGAACGATATACGATCTGATTCCATCCAACCTGGAGAACAAAAAAAAGCGTGTCGTGGCCCAGAGCATCGAAAAGAAAAAAGGCAAGACTTTCGGAGATTACCAGGATGAGTTTGAATACCTGATCAGCGCCGGAATAGCGTTGAATGTTCAGGCAATATCCAACCCGGTTTTCCCGTTGATCGAATCCGCCGGGAAGAATCTGCTGAAGCTCTATCTGAACGATGTCGGGATCCTATCCGGGATTCTGTACGGCAACAATATCCGTGCCGTGCTCGATGATACCAACAGCATCAACCTCGGTTCCGTTTATGAGAATGTTGTAGCCAGCGAATTGATCGCCCACGGCTGCAAGCTCTATTATTACGACAATAGAAACAAGGGCGAGGTTGATTATCTGATCGATGATTACGACAGCCTTTCCGTGATCCCCATTGAGGTAAAGTCCGGCAAGGACTATACCGTGCACAGCGCATTGAATGCTTTTGTGAGCAATGACGATTACCACATTAAGAAAGCGTTTGTACTTTCCAATAAAGGTACTGTAACAACGAATGGCAAAATAACGTATCTCCCGATTTACGATATCATGTTCATTCAGAACAATGTGTCTGCCGGCGCCGGAATGCAGGATCGCCGAGGATCATGATCCACTCGTATCGAATACGAGATCGCATTGCCGTTCGATGTCGAAGGTCCTGAAGTACAGGTTTTCCTTCGGGATCCATTCCTCCGCGAATCGGCGGTACCCTGCCGGGCCGTTCCGCGCAAGGATGCGTTCCGCCTGCTTTTCGGGTGAGATTTTCAGGAAAACCTTCAGGCTGCAGTACCCGGCGAGCGCCGGATGCAGGCTGTACGCCCCTTCGACGACGTTCAGCCTCCGCGGCGGGATGTCGCGGGGCTCGCCGAGCGCCATGGCGGCACAGTCGAACGACCTGTACCGGACGGTGCGTCCTGCGGCGACGGCCGAATAGACTTCCGCTTCGAAGCGCTCCGCGTCCACGTTCCCGCCGGGCGCCGAAAGCCTTTCGGGCGTACGCTGCTCCGGCCGCAGGAAAAAGTCATCCGCGTGGAACAGATTGCAGCCGTACACGTCCCGGACCAGCCCGCCGAGACGGCTTTTGCCCGCGCCGCTGTTTCCATCGATCGCAGCCAGGATGACAGGACGGTCCGAAGCGAGCTGTTCCCCGATTTTCACGAAGAGGGCGAAAAAGTCCCGGAAAGCCGAGTCGACGATCCGGTAGGAAGGGCGGTACGCCTCCCGGTACCGCGCGGTGTGGGACACCGCCGGGCACCCGTCCTTCCGGTACTGCTCGAGATACGCAGCCGCCTCCCCGGCATCAAACGGCAGCGCGCCGGTTTCGCACATATGGAGCAGCCCGCTCAGCTTGTCGCGGAACGAACCCTCATCTCCCCTGTACCGACCGGCCGTGACGGCAAAGAACCGGTGCAGCACGGCGGCATCGAGTCCGGAACGCGCGGCGGGCCGGAGATTCATGCGGCAGAGTCCGCCCCCGATGTCCTCGAACAGCGCTTCGCCGGCGCCGTCCGCCCCGCCCGGGCCATTGGGCACCATCCGGGCGATCTCATCCTTCAGAGCCGCCAGGCTCGCGGCTTCGTCGGCGATCAGGTGACCGCCGGCGAATTCATTCTGGTAGACGAGCTTGACGATGTCCGCGAACCCGGAAAGCGGATAGCGTCCATAAAAACGCTGTATCAGTTCCTCAATCATTGTTTCCGATCAGCTTCGCATCCTTCAGCGCGATCAGAAGCACCGGGATCAGGATCAGCTGCAGCACGATCCCGGGCACCGCATTCGTGAAACCTCCCGCGACAAACATGGCCCATGTGAAGCTCTTCCCTCCGAGGCCGAGCAGAACGGCCTGCGCGGTCCCCCAGACGATTCTCCCGCCGATCATCGACAAGACCAGGGTAAGATAAATGAAAATGTCCTTTTTCGGGAACATCCTGTGCAGGAGCCCGGTCAGGACGCCGTACGCGGCAAGCTCGAACGCCATGGCGACGGCGACCGGATACATCGGCGGCATCGCAAACAGAAGGCTGCGGAGCAGCGGCGTGATGAATCCCACAACCAGGCCGTACGGCGCACCGCACACGAAGCCGCACAGGAGCACCGAGATATGCATGGGCAGCAGCATGCTGCCGATCTCGGGGATATTGCCCGTCACAAAGGGGAGCACGAGCCCGAGCGCCAGGAACATGCCGGAAAGAACCACCTTTTTCGTTTTCTTGTTCTTCATTTTTTCCTCCGATAAAAAATCCACGAAGGCTGCTGTTAAAAAATCCAACCTTCGTGGTCTTTGTTTCGTCGGTCCTTCGGGATGCATCCGTCCATCATTCTGCCCGGCTTCGGCCGGACCGCTTCGACTGCGATTTTACCATATCCCTCAGCTGCTTTTCAATAGCATCGGGCGAAAGTTTCCGGCAAATAAGCAGAAGGTAGTTTCCGGTGGTAGCGGCTGCAGTACTGCCATTCCCCGCCGTTCACCCGATCCGGTTCGAGCGCACGGCGCGGTCGCGGATCGTCTCGCCTTCCGCAGCCCGGCCGCACAGAAGCGAGCCGCTCGGGTCGTGCCGGCGGAAACGGTCTGCGGAAACGGCCGGATCGCGGTTGGCGTAGCAATACGCGCAGCCGCTTATGCAGGTGTCATACGCACCGATGTCCACGCTTTCCATGCAGCCGCATCCGGGCCTCTGGTTCCTGTCGCGGCGCAGATCCGTCGGACCGCCGCAGATCGATTCGATGAGCGCCTTGTCGATGCAGGCGGCTTTCCGGATGCCGTACCGCGAAAGGTCCACCCGTTCGCAGCAGGTCCGGGCCTCGAGGCCGTGTGCGGCCGCGGTTTCTCCGATCATGGCGCCGAGTCCGTCGATCTCGTCATCCGTCAGGGCGCGGATCAGGCCCGGCGCAAGTTTCCGGTACGGATCGGCGAAGCTGATCGTGACGCTGTCCGTAAAACGGCAGAGCCTCTCGCACAGCCGCCTGAACATTTCCCGGTGATAATCGGCGGAGATGGTGCCGTTCAGCAGGATCGGATCGTACCGCCAGAGGACACGGTCTCTGCCGATCCTTCGGCTCAGCTCCTCGAAGGTCCGGATGATGTCGGCCTTGTCCCTCAGGTTCTTTTCGATCCCGCGGTCGTACGGTGTCAGTGTGAACTGGAAATAATACCGGTAGCCCATCGCGTCGATCTGCTCCAGATGCGGCATCAGGTTCGCGGGGTCTTTGCTCCAGAAGACGATGCAGTCGACGATATCCGGCGATAGCTGGATCCTGTGCAGCTGCGTGCGGTTCATCGGGTTGCGCGTCAGCGCATAGCCCTCCCGGAGCCGGTTCAT
Organism: uncultured Oscillospiraceae bacterium; assembly: GCA_964507305.1. GTDB lineage: Bacteria > Bacillota > Clostridia > Saccharofermentanales > UBA5734 > JAQVYV01. The sequence goes on along the minus strand of CAZDPQ010000059.1, from coordinate 10,478 downwards.
CAGCCATTCCGGGTAATGGCAGGGGATGTCGGTCCTTCGTGACGCGGAGAGGATCACGGGCGCACCGCTTCCGGCGCTTCCGGCGTTTCCGCAGCTTCCGCAGCTTTCTCCGCGCAGGACAGGATGCCGCGGTATTCCGGGTGGATCAGCAGCGCGGCGGCCTCGTCCCGGCCTGCCCAGACGGAGCGGACGATCTCGCTCTCCCGGAGGCATGGCTCTTCGTCCGCCCGAGCCAGGAACAGGACCACTTCCTTGCGCCGCCCGCTTGATATCTCATAGGAAAGCGATTCCCTGAATCCGCCGAGCGGACTCACGTTCAGCCCCGTCTCTTCTTCCGTCTCGCGCAGGGCGGTCTGCATCTCGCTTTCGGACCCGATGACATGCCCTTTCGGGAAACTCCAGGTCCGCGACTTCCGCTGGAAAAGCAACAGGAACCGGATCCCGCCCCCGTTCGTTTTCCGGAACAGGATCGTCCCGCAGCTTTTCTCGTGTCCGTCCATGCGCCCCTCCCGCCGGAGCCCGGCCGCCTGCCGCCGTTCCCGGCGGGCGCCGCGGTTCCGTCCATCAAGTATAGTCCGAAACGGCTGCATTGTAAACGAAAGCCGGGCCCCGGGCGGCGTGTTGCATTCTTTTGATAATTATTGGATTTTTTTAATCATTTCGCGGATTTCCGGCATCCCGGGCGCAGAAAGGGGCTTTTTGCTCTGGACAGGGCGGGCTGTATCCGCTATGATGTCAGTAAATTGGACTTCGGTCCAAGGCAGAGTAGAGATTTGTGCGTCAAGTGCTCCGGGGACGGGAAGTTGCCTCGGAGACGAAGACCGGCGGCGGATCGCGGATTCGCGTTTCGTCGGAACGCTGCCGGTTGCGGTACATTTTTCGCATTCCGCTGCCACCTAAAGAGCTTTTTCTCTTTATGTGGTAAATCCGGCATCCCCGGCATCAGCGCCGCGCGGGCGCCGGAGTGTCCGTCCGGCAGATCACGATAAAGGGAGGAAGTTTTTTCATGCAAAATCCGCTGAAGTATTTCAAAGAAGAGATGGTCAAGTTCCGCAAGCCGATCGTCCTGGCCCTGATGGGGCTTTTCGTCGCGCTCGCCGTCGTGCTGACGCGCCTCGTGCGGCCGATCGAGCTCCCGTTTCTCCGGGTGAGTTTCGGATTTCTCGCGACATCGTTCTGCTCCATCATCCTGGGACCCTTTCTGGGCGCGGTGAACGCAGCAGTCGGCGATATCGCCGGCTACTTCCTGTTTCCGTCCGGCAGCGCGTTTTTTCCGGGATTCACGATCAGTGCGTTCCTTTCGGGCATCCTGTACGGCGTCTTCCTTTATAAGAAACCGGTGACGCTCCTCCGGGTGGCCCTTGCGGTGCTCAGCGTGTCGATCGCCGCCGACCTTGTCCTGAACACGATATGGCTGTCGATCCTGTACGACAAGGCATGGACGGCGTTCTTCGCGCTGCGCGCGATCAAGACCGCCATCTTTTACCCCATCCAGGTCGCCGCCATCTATCTGTTATGGAAGTATCTGGGGAAGAGGATCCGCTTCATCCACGGGCTCTGACCGGCCGGCAGGGCTTCCCGCCTGCCGCATCGGCCGGCAGCCGCGGGCGTGTCCCGCGGTTGCTTTGACTGTGCAAATATTTCCGCTCCATTTCCGCGGATTTGTGATATGATGGTTAACGGGTTTTTGAAAAAGCCGCTTACTCATTCGCTGTGCAATGATGAATGACCGGAGGTTTATTTTTTTATGTTCCTGCCTTTCAGCCATGCCCGCGGGGTCCATCCCGAGGGCCGCAAGAATACATCGGAGATGCCGTCGCTGTTTTTTGATTCGTTCGCGAAGGTCCGGATCTCCATGTCGATGCATATCGGCGCACCCTGCGTCCCGCTGGTCAAGGCCGGCGACGAAGTCGCGGTCGGCCAGAAGATCGGCGACTGCCAGGCCTTCATGTGCGTGCCGGTCCATGCCGGGGTTTCCGGCAAAGTCACGGCCGTCCGCAAGATGCTGGACAGCACCGGCCGGCACGTCGACATGGTCGAGATCCAGTCGGACGGACTCGGCCGGATCCACGATTCGGTCGTGCCGCCCGTTGTGACCGATCGGGCGTCGTTCCTGGCGGCCGTCCGGGAGTCCGGGCTCGTCGGGCTCGGCGGCGCGAGTTTTCCAACGCATGTGAAGATGGCTCCTCCGAAGGGAAAGGAGCCTGACATCCTGATCATCAACGCGGCCGAATGCGAGCCGTTCATCACGTCGGACCACCGGTTGATCCTCGAGCATCCCGATGAGATCGTCGACGGCATCCTGTCCGCGCTCCGCTGGCTCGACATCCCCTCGGCCGTCATCGGCATCGAGGACAACAAGACCGACGGCGCGCGCCTGCTCGATTATACGATCGCCAGGGCCGGCGCCGCAGACCGGATCCGCGTGAAGCTTCTGAAGACACTGTACCCCCAGGGGGCGGAGAAGCCGCTCATCTACAGCGTCACGGGCCGCAAGGTCCCCGAAGGCGGGCTGCCCCATGATGTCCGCACCCTGGTCCTCAATGTCGGGACGGTGCGCTATCTTTCCGTTTATCTCCGCACGGGGATGCCTCTCGTCCGCCGGACCGTCACCATCGACGGCGGCGCGGCGGCCGCGCCGTGCAATGTCAATGTCCCTGTCGGGGCACTGATATCGGATGTGATCGAAGCCGCGGGCGGTGTCCGCGAGACCCCGTCGAAGATCATCATGGGCGGGCCCATGATGGGGGTCGCGATCGACAGCCCCGACACCGGCATCCTCAAGAACAACAACGCCATCCTCCTGCTGGACGCGAAGCAGGCAGCCCTCCCGGAGGAGTCCGCCTGCATCCGGTGCTCCCGGTGCATCGACGTATGCCCGATGCATCTGATGCCGACCGCCATCGACCTGATGTCGAGGACGCTGGACATCGACGGGCTCCGGCAGTACAGCGCCGCGGACTGCATCGAGTGCGGCTGCTGCTCCTTTGTCTGCCCGTCCAAGCGCTACCTGGTGCAGAGCATCCGGAGCGGAAAAACCATGCTGCGGGCCGCCGCGCCTGCGAAGAAATGATCCGCGCCCTGCAGCGCCGGTCCGGGACAGGATCTTCCAGAAAGGACATTCCATGACTTTACAGGTCTCTTCATCACCCCATATCAGGGATACATCGTCGACAAGGCGCATCATGCTGGACGTGATCCTCGCGCTTGTTCCGGCCCTCCTCGCGGCCGTGTACTTCTTCGGACTCCGCGCCTTGTCGGTCGTCGCCGTGACCGTCGCCGCATGCGTTCTCTTCGAATACCTAGCGCGCAGGATCATGAAGCGCAACAACACCATCGGCGACCTGAGCGCGGTCGTCACCGGCATCCTGCTCGCCTTCTCCATCACACCGGCGACGCCCCTGTGGATGTGCGTCGTCGGCGCATTTGTCGCGATCGTGATCATCAAGCAGATGTTCGGCGGGCTGGGCAACAATTTCGTCAATCCTGCCGTCACGGCCAGGATCATCCTGTCCGTGTCATTTCCCGTCCAGCTGGGGACCTGGAAGATCCTCGAGCCGGCGGACCGGCTATTCGGGAACGCCGCGTCGTCGTTCGCGGGCACGGACCTCGTGACGTCGGCCACGCCGCTGTACCTCGCCAAGTCCGGCGCGGCGGATCTTCCGGCGTACCTCGACCTCTTCCTCGGCGGAAAGTCGGGCTGCATCGGCGAGATCTCGGTGCTCGCGATCCTGATCGGCGCGCTCTGGCTGCTTTCCCGCGGCGTCATCAAGCTCTGGATCCCTTTGTCCTTCATCGGCTCCACTCTGCTCGTCGTATTCGTGTCGGGCGGCGACGTGCTGTATCAGCTGCTGTCCGGCGGCCTGATGCTCGGCGCGTTTTTCATCGCGACCGATTATGTGACATCCCCATTTACCAACAAGGGAAAAGTGATCTTCGGGATCGGCTGCGGCCTCATCACCGGGCTGATCCGGATGTACGGCGGCATGCCGGAGGGCGTCGCATTCTCGGTCCTGCTGATGAATATCCTGACCCCGCATATCGACAGGATCACGATCCCGGTCCCGTTCGGAGGAGGCAAGAAGCGTGAAAAGCAAATTGGTTGACATCAAGGAGAACGGCATCGTCGCGACGGTCATCCTGGTCGTCGTCACGGTCGTGATCACCGCTGCCCTGGCTGCCGTAAATTACCTGACCGAGCCCGTCATCAGCGAAAATGCCCGGGCAGCCGCCGACGAGTCCCGCATCCGGGTCTTCTCCACGGCCGCGTCGTTCGAAGACGTGAGCGGCACCTACATCACGCCGGACACGAAGAAAATCCGTTCCGTGGCTCTGGCGCTCGACGCCCAGGGCGATCCCGCCGGGCTCGTCGTCGAGTCCTACGAGAACGGCTACAGCGGCGCGATCGTCGTCATGACCGGCATCACGGTCCAGCGCGAACTGATCGGCCTGATCGTCCTGTCCAACACCGAGACGCCCGGCCTCGGCACGCGCGTCGCGCTGGACAGCTTTACGGGCCGTTTCCTCGGAGGACGCCCGGGTCTTGCCTTTACATTTAAAAAAGAGGATGACGGCCTCAACACCGTCGACGCCATCACGGCTTCGACCATTTCGAGCACCGCCGTCCTGCGCGCGGTCAACGACGCCCTGTCCTTTGCAGACGGGGTTTTCGCCCGGATCGATGAGGGAGGTGCCGACTGATGGCTGAAACGAAAAAACCCGTATGGAAGGAAATGACCAAGGGGATCCTGGTCGAGAATCCGGTCCTCCGGCTTATTCTCGGGACCTGCCCCACACTCGCCATTTCCACATCGGCCAAGAACGGCATCGGCATGGGCCTCGCGGCCACATTCGTCCTGCTGGGCTCCAACATCTCCATTTCCGTGCTCCGCCGGTATATTCCGGAGAAGGTCCGCATCCCCGTCTACATTGTGATCATCGCGGGCTTCGTCTCGATCGTCCAGATGCTCCTGCAGGCTTTCCTGCCGGCGCTCAACGAAGTCCTGGGCATCTACATCCCGCTGATCGTGGTGAACTGCATCATCATCGCCCGGGCCGAGATGTTCGCCAACAAGAATCCCGTCCTGCCGAGCATCCTTGACGCGCTCGGCATGGGGATCGGCTTTACGGCGGCGCTCGTCGCGATGGGCGGCATCCGCGAGCTGCTCGGCAGCGGGACATTCTTCGGCATGCCGGTCCCCGTGATCCGGGATGGCGGCAGCATCGTGCCCATCCTGATCTTCATCCTGCCGCCCGGAGGTTTCTTTGTCTACGGCATCCTCATCGCCTTGTCGCAGAAGCTGAGCGCCAGGCTCCTCAAGACCGGGGAAGTCCGGCAGTTCAACCTCAGCTGCGCGGCATGCCAGGCATGCGGCAACGCCGGGGCGTGCGATGGATCCATGAAAGAAAGTCAGGGCAATCCGGTATGAAAGAAATGATGATCATCCTGTTCAGCGGCATCCTGGTCGAAAACTTCGTCCTGGCCCGGTTTCTCGGGATCTGTCCGTTCCTCGGCGTGTCCAAAAAGCTGGACACGGCGATGGGCATGAGCCTCGCGGTCATTTTCGTCATGGTGATGTCCTCGGCCATCACCTTCCCCATCTACACCTCGCTGCTGGTCCCCCTGCATCTCGAATTCATGCAGACGCTCATTTTCATCCTGGTCATCGCCGCCCTTGTCCAGAGCATCGAAAGCATGCTGAAAAAAGCGATCCCCGCCCTTTACAAGGCACTCGGCGTCTACCTCCCCCTGATCACGACGAACTGCGCCGTGCTCGGCGTGACCATCCTGAACATCGACAAGGGACTTACCTTCGGCGGGGCGATCGTCAACAGCCTCGGCGCCGGGATCGGGTTCATGCTTGCCATGTTCCTGTTCGCGGGCGTCCGGTCCCGCCTCGACAAGTGCGATATCCCGAAATCCCTGCAGGGCCTGCCGATCACCCTGATCGCGGCTTCGCTGGTTTCGGTCTCGTTCTTCGGCTTCGCGGGCATCGTCGAGAAACTGTTCGCATGACGGCCCGGACGCCTGTGACCGGGCATCCGACATCATCGATTCTAAGGAAATAGAAGGAGATAAAGGGTCCCATGATTCTTTCATTCGCATCAAGATTTTCGGCGGAAGCATCGCCGCTGCAGAGCATTCTGGTGCCGACGCTGATCCTCGGCATCACGGCGCTCCTGCTCGGCATCGTCATGGTCGTCGTTTCGAAGGTCTTCGCCGTGAAGCACGACAAGCTCAAAGACGACCTCCAGGCCGCGCTCCCGCAGGCAAACTGCGGCGCATGCGGGTTTCCGGGCTGCGAAGGCTACGCGGCGTATCTCGCTTCCGGCGGGGACGACACGTCGAAATGCCCGGTCGGGGGAAGCGAAGTTGCCGCTTCCCTGGCGGGTTTGCTGGGGAAATCGGTGCAGGACGTCGTACCGTTGGTCGCCCATGTTTTCTGCAAAGGAGACACCGACTGCACGTCGGAGCGCTTCACCTACACCGGGACGAAGACCTGCGCTTCGGCGAACGCCCTTTTTTCCGGCTTCCTTTCCTGCTCCTACGGCTGCCTCGGCTTCGGCGACTGCGTGGCGGCCTGCCCGTTCGACGCGATCGACATCCGCAAGGGGATCGCGGTGATCAACGAGTACAAGTGCAAAGGCTGCGAAAAGTGCGTGCCGGTCTGCCCCAAGAAGATCATCACCATGGTCCCGAAAAATGACAACAATTACAAGGTTGACTGCAGCAACCACCATGCCGGCGGCGAGACGCGCAAGCAGTGCAAGATCGGCTGCATCGCCTGCCAGCGCTGCGTGAAGGCCTGCCCGGTCGAAGCGATCGTCATGGACAATTTCCTTGCCGTCATCGATCCCCGCAAATGCATCAGCTGCGGTAAGTGCCGCGAAGTCTGCCCGGTCGGCACGATATCGGACGCGGGTGACATCTACATGCACGTCTGACGCAGACAACATGACGAAATCGGAAAATCGGAAATCGGTGCGGGAAGCTGTTGCAAAATCATAAATCGTGTGGTATCATTTTGAAGCGCGTTTTAATTCATTCGGCGCACTGGGAGGTTACATATGGCCAAATGCGATATTTGTGAAAAGGATATCCTGTTCGGGAGAAAGATCAGCATCACCCGTTCACAGGTTTCGAGAAGGGCTCTTTCGAGACAGAAGCCCAATATCCGCAAGGTCAAGGTCATGGACGGCTCCACGCCGAAGACCATGCATGTCTGCGCCAGGTGCCTCCGTTCCGGCGCCGTCACCCGGTCGTGACATCTTCCCCGCTTCCCGTCCGGGAAGCCTGATTTTCTCGAGAAACAACAGAGCGGACCCCGGAAAAGGGGTCCGCTTTTCATAGCTCTTCCGGGAAGGCATGCTTTCCGGGCGGTCTACGGTTCCGCCCGGTCGATCTCTTTTTCGAGGATCCCGAAGATGGTGGCGCGCGCTTCATCCCTGCCCGTCACTGTTCCCTGCACGCCGCCGTTCACGAGGCCTTTGGCGGTCAGCGCGATTTCTCCGACGATCCGGGAAGGGGTGTCCGCCAGGATGTAGATCCGGTCGGAAAGGAGCAGGGCTTCTTCGACGTCGTGGGTGATGATGAGGATGGTGAGCTGCATTCTGCCATAGATCGAGAGAAGCCACCGGTGCAGGCGGTGCCGTGTCAGGGCGTCGACGCTGGAGAAGGGCTCGTCGAGCAGGAGCACCTCGCCGGAAATCATGTAGGTCCTGAGCAAAGCCGCGCGCTGGCGCATGCCGCCGGACAGGGTGTCGGGATATTGTTTCTGCGTGCCCCTGAGGCCGAAGCTGTCCAGATATTCACCGATCTTTCCGACCGCCTCGCGTTTCGGCATCCCTTTCAGGATCAGCGGAAGCGCGATGTTCTCCTCCACGGTTTTCCACGGCATGAGGAGATCCTTCTGCATCATGTACCCGATTTTCGAATCCGCGGCAATCACGCCGCCGTCCGCCTCCGCAACGCCGGAAATCAGGTTGAACAGCGTGGTTTTCCCGCTGCCGCTGATGCCGAGGACGCTGACGATCTCGTGATGGCAGACGTGCATGCAGATGTCCTCGAGGACCTTCCGGTCCCCGAAGCTCTTATGGACTCCCTCTACTTCAATGACGTTCCTGCGCTCCATGACGGTCTTTCATCCCTTTGCCCCGCGGCTCACGGCAAAAAGCTAAGGTCATAGCTTCGGGCGATGTCCAGCGGCTTGTCGATCAGGCGGTTGTCATACATCCAGGTCGAGAATTGCTCCCAGACGGATTTTTTCATGGTCCCGAACCTGCCGTTTTCATCCAGGAAAAAATCCGACAGGTATTCGATGCTCCGCAGGGCGTGGGTCCGGTCGGTTTCCGGCGTTGATTTCAGCAGGAGGTCGCAGGCTTCTTCCGGGTGGGCGGCGGCGTATCCGTATCCCCGGGAGACCGCGCGCATGAACTTGCGGACGAGCTCGGGATGTTCGGAAATCGTGGTTTCGTTGGTAATGAACAGGGGCGAGTAGAAGTCGAGGACCGGATCGATGTCCTGCAGGAGGATAAAGTTCAGCGGGTAATCCATGACTTCCGCGCCGATGCCGTCCCAGCCGTAATAGATCCAGGCAAAATCAGCCTCGGTCTCCATGCTGGCGAAAAAGTCGGTCGCTCCCATCATGACCATGGTCACTTTGGCAAAATCGCCGCCTGATTTTTTCATCAGAGCTTTGATGAAGCGTTCCTCGAGGGGCGTGCCCCAGCCGCTGTACTTTTTCCCTTCAAAATCCTTCGGAGTCCGGATGTTGCGATCGGCGGGGGAAGCAAAACCGGAGGTGTTGTGCTGCAGGATGGTGCCGATCGCCACGACGGGGACATTGCCGGTCGTGCGGGCCTGTGTCAGCTGCTCTTCCCCGCAGATGCCGAACTGCGCAGAGTTCACGCCTACCATTTCGATGAAATTCATGTCGGGAGCCTGCTCGATGGCGACATCCAGCCCTTCATCCCCGAAATAACCGAGTTCATCGGCCGCATAGATGCCGACGTGGTTCGTGTTGACGATCCAGTCCAGCACGAGCGTCACATGAACCGGAGCTTCCGCCGACGGGCTGCCGCTCCCGCCGTTGCTCCCGCTGCCCGATACGGCCGGCGCCGTGCCGCCGCACCCCGCGGCCAGAAGCATCGCCGCAGCGGCGGCAGCTGCCGCGGCAAAGGCGGCTGTGTGATTGCGTGTAATTGGAAGATGTTTGAAAATGTTCATTCGGTTCCTTTCTTTCTCGATCGTTTTCGACGGTGATCCGGACGGACAGCATCGCCGCACGGGGTGTTTCTCGAAATCATGATGCGGATCCCGGCATGCTCACGGCGGGGCTTCCCGGCCGCGACGCCATGCGACCGCCCGCTTCTCCGCAAGCGCGGCCAGCAGGAAAAACAGCAGACTTGCCGCAACGATCAGGACGATCGCGGCGAACATTTTATCATAGGCGTACGACCGGCGCACCCGCATCATGTAGACGCCGAGGCCGGTGTTGGAGCCCTGCCATTCGGCGATCACGGCAGCCATGACGCAGTAGGCCGCGGAGATGCGGATGCCTGAAAAAAGAGCCGGAAGCGACGAGGGGAATTTCACATGGCGGAAGATCTGCCCTTTGCGGGCATTCAGGCTTTTCATCAGGATGATCATGTCGGGGTCGACGCTCTGAAGCCCCGCGTACATGCTGATCGCGATGGGAAAAAAGCAGACAAGGACGACGACGAGGAGCCGCGGCGCGACGCCGTAGCCCATCAGGAGGATGATGATCGGCGTGATGACCATGATGGGGATCGTCTGGCTAGCGACGATCAGCGGGTACAGCATGTCCCGGAGCAGCCGGATGCTGTCCATGAGCACGGCGATGAGCATGGCCGCGGCGATGCTCAGGAGAAGCCCGGCGGCGCAGACCCAAAGGGTCTCCGCGAGATGCGGCCGCATTTCGGGGAAGCCGGTTACGAGCGCCCGCAGCACGGCGGAAGGCGCCGGCAGGATAAAGCTTTTGACCCGCCCGGCGCGAGCCATGATCTCGACCAGGGCCGCGATGGCAAGAAGAAAAACAGCAGGCGCCGCCCAGACCGCGGGACGCACGCTTTTTCTGTGCGCCGCGATGCTTGTTCCTTTCATTCTCTTCATTCCGATCGCTCCTGTCCGGAGAGGCGGAGACCTGTAAAAAAGCCTCTCTCTCCGAGATGCCGGTTCGGAGAAAGAGGCTTCGTAAGCTTACGAATATCGTCCCTCCGCCGGCATTATCCGGTTCAGGTCTTAGGGTCGACACCAGGTGTCCTCTCAGCCGAATGACTCAGCTCCCCTCGTCTGTATATGCGATTATAATACAAAGTCCCGTCCTGTGCAAGGGATCCATGCCGCCTCTGAATCCGGCATCCGGACCCGGACCGCCTATCCTCTCACGAGCCGGGCCTGCTTGAGCATCAGCTTCTTGGTTCCGCATTCGTCGAACGCGATCTCGAGGATCGCGTCA
>CAZDPQ010000058.1:0-15384 GCA_964507305.1 uncultured Oscillospiraceae bacterium | reverse complement strand
AAGATGGTCAATTATCTCTCGGCGGCCATGGTCAATTTTCGTTCGGCGTTGACAATTCGTCCAAAACCCATCCCGCTGCCGCATCAGCTGCCATTTCGATCGCAGATGCGAGGTCTTCACCTTCGGTTACACATCCGGGCAGATCCGGAAAATTCACCATATAACCGGGCTTATCAGCCAGCGGATAGAAGCATGCGCAGAAAACGAACTTCATAATATTCTCCTTTGAGCATTTCTATGAGGATGATTCAATATTTACACATTAGAAATCATTATAGGAGAAAAACATGATCATGAAAATCACTGTAATGGATCAGCAGAATTTTTGTTATGCGAATCAGTTTCTCTGCGACGCACAAGTGCCGCCGTTCGTCCGCTCCGGCATCGTTACAATTTATAGTTGAAAAAATCGGTTGCTGCACATAAAATAGTGTATAAAAGGCCGGCGGGCCGACCTCGGGGGAAGCCCGGGAAAAATCCTATCAGGCAGGTCGTTTTTATGAGCACGATGACGTTCAAGGAAAAGTACGGACCCTACGCTTTGATTGCCGGCGCCTCGTACGGGCTGGGCTTCGCCTTTGCCGAGGCCATCGCCCGGCGGGGGCTGGATCTTGTGTTGATGGCACGGCAGGAAGACAGGCTGAAGGAAGCGGCGGACCGGCTGCGCGTACAATACGGGATCGATGTCATCCCCGTTGCGGCGGATATGGCAGATTACGAAACCGTGAAAAAGTGCGTGGATTCGCTGCGCGTTTCGATCGGACTGCTCGTATACAATGCCGCTTATGCTCCCATCGGGCTGTTCGAGGATACGGGCGAAGACCATTTGGCGCTTGCCGCGGCCGTCAATGTCAAGGCGCCGCTGCTGCTTGCGAAACTGGTGTCGGAGCCGATGATCCGGCGGAAGCGGGGAGGGGTGGTGCTGATGTCCTCGCTGTCCGGCGCACAGGGCAGCGCGAAAGTCGCGACGTATGCGGCCACAAAATCCTTCAACGCGGTTCTGGCCGAAGGCCTTTGGAAGGAATGGAAGCCGCACGGGATCGATGTGATCGCCTGCTGCGCCGGCGCCATCCTCACGCCCGGTTACCTGAAGGCCGAGAAAGGCAGGCCGGCGCCCGGAACGATGGAAGCCGATGCGGTCGCGGAACAGACGCTGAATGCTCTGGGGAAGGGGCCGATCGTCATTCCGGGGATCGTCAACAAGGCCGCGTATTTTCTCCTGACCCGGCTGCTGAGCAAGAAAGCCGCGATCGAAATCATATCGCTGAACACCGGAGGTTTGACATGAAACCGTTTTTGGGTCTGATCACGCCGTTCGCCGCCTATGCGCTCATCACTCTCCTGCATATCATCATCCCGGCAGAACGGGTGAAGGGGTATGTGAAAAATGAAAAGACAGGCGAGCTCATGAATTACCGGATCAACGGAAAAATCGTGCTTCCGGCAAGCATCGCCATCTGGTTCCTCCTGGGATATTTCGACATCGTGCCGTATGAGTGGCTGTATGAGACCCGATGGTACGGTCTTGCCGGGGCGTGCGCCATGGGCCTGGCATTTTCCCTTTTCATCGTTTTAAAACATCCATCAACCGGGAAACCATTCCCCGCGGATGTATGGTTCGGCAGGGTGAAGGACCCGCAGATCAGGGGCGGATTCATCGACGCGAAGCTGTGGCTTTATCTGATCGGCGCCGTGATGCTGCAGCTGAATGTTTTATCGTTTGCGGCATACCACATCTTGCATGTCAGGGAAACGAATGCCGGCTTTCTTCTGGGCTGCGCGATGCTGACCTGGTTCTGCTTCGATTATCTGCTGTTCGAGAAAGTCCATTTGTGGACATATGACTTCATCGCGGAGCGGGTCGGATTCAAATTGGGATTCGGCTGTCTCGCGTTCTACCCGTATTTTTATTCCATCTCCCTCTGGTTTACCACCCGCCTTCCCGACCCGGGACACCCTGTCTGGCTGACGGGCCTCTTCGGCGCGCTCTTCCTCTTCGGCTGGGTGTTTACGCGCGGCGCGAACATGCAAAAATATTATTTCAAAACCGCGCCGGACCGGAAATTCCTCTGGATCGAACCGGAAGCGCTCAGCGACGGCAGGCTCAGCCTTCTTGTCAACGGCTATTGGGGCGCAAGCCGCCATATCAACTACCTCGGGGAGATCCTGCAGGGCATCGCCGTAACCCTTGCCCCCGGCTATTTCGGGATCTGGGCGGTATGGCTGTACCCGGCCTACTACATCGCCCTTTTCCTGACCCGCCAGGCGGATGACGACAAAGTATGCAGGGAAAAATATGGAGAACTCTGGGACCGGTACACCCGGAAAGTGAAGTACCGGATCATCCCGTTCCTGTATTGAGGCCGGGTCAGATATCGCCGTAGAATTTTACCATTTCGATGGATTCGATGATCCCGTCCCGATAATGGATCGTCATCGTATCGAAGCGGCTGACCCGCAGGATGCCGCCTGCATCATCCGCAAAACAGTAGGTGGCGGAAGCGTCTCCGGAAAATCCGATGTCCGGCTTGCCGTACAGGCTCTCGGCCTTCGCGGCGGGGTCGCCGACGCGCAGGCCCCGCACCGTGGCAAAACCGGGGTCCTTCACGACGATCTGGCAGACGACCATTTGCGTGCCGCCGGTATCCATGTTGCTGCAGCCGTACAGGGTGACGCCGCCGAAGGATGCTTCATAATCGGTGCCGTAGCCATCCATATTCCCCTTGAGCATCCGGTAGGCGTCCTGCATGCCCATCCCGAGCACGGGTCCGTCCCGCAGGCCGGCTTCGTCGGCTTTCAGAACAGGGATGGCAGGCTCGTCCGTCGAGCTGCCGTATTTTACCGCGGAACCGATTTCTTCGATCGACGGCACGCCGCCATGCATCCCCAGGACCATGTCGACGCGGGCCAGGTCGAAGAAAATGTCCGTGATGCCGTCGGGGATGTGGTCGGCAAGCTCCACGGACAGACGGAGGCGGATCCGCTCCCGGCCGTCCGACTGGACGGGCGTCCATTCCGGCCGGACCGACAGGAGGCTGTTCGGATCATAGGCGGCCCCACCCCACAATGTGCCGTTGTAGAATAGCTTCTCCGGCAGGACGGAGAGATATTGCCGTGTGTGATCGCCGATACCGATGTCGAGCGACAGAGAATGGCCCGCGATCCCCGCGCCGATGCCGTCCGCGTATGCGGAAAAGGAATCCGTATACAGCGCCCGGAACAGGTCGCCATCCCGGACGGCATAGATATTGCTCAGGGCATAGCCTTCCCGGTTTTCCTCCCGGAGATAGAGCTGCCGGGTCCCGTCGCCCAGGAAATCGCCGGTCCGGAAATCGGACACCGTGAGGTAATCCAGGGCGAAATGCCGGACCACCCTGCCGTTGGAGGCGCTGATTGCAAGCAGTTCGGAGGAGTAGTGATAATCTTTCTGGTTCTGATACAGGATCAGGATCTCATCGCCCGGATCGTTAAAGAGGTCGCAGGTCTTTTTGCGGATGCTGATCGGGGCAATGGCTTCGAGGTCGCCCCAGCCGATTTCGTAGACGCTTCCGCTGTCATCCGCCGAAAAATACAGGCCGCCGCCGTAGTCGTATTTCGTATCCGTTCCGAGGGCGACCTTGCGGTAACCGGCGCCGAGCGAAGCGGTGAGGCCCGGAAGGGTGTATTCTTCCGTCAAGAGCAGTTTGACGAAAAGCTCCCTGTCGACGTCGGTGTCCAGCAGTTCGCCCGGCTTTCCGGAGCGGATGCCGTTGTAATCGCGGCAGGAGAAATGGTACCCGCCGCCGGATCCGTCCGACGATTCATCGGAAAGGGAAGAGGAGGCGGCGGCAGAGGAAAGGCTATCCGACAAGGAAGCCGCTGAAACAGAGGATGAGGAGGAGAGACCCGAAGATCCGGGCGTGTCCGTGGCGGAAGGGGACCTTCCGCAGGATACGGCGGATGTGCAGAATAGAGCGACGCTCAGAAGGACGGCGGAAATCCCGGGTATCGTTTTCATCGCAGCCAGCCTTTCTCAGCCGTTGACGTCGATCAGGACCTTGGCGACCGTCGCACGGTGGCTTTCGATATACTTGTAGGCTTTGTCATATTCCTGCAGGGGGAACCGTGCGGAAATCAGGGGATCGAGACGGAGCTTCGACCGGCTGATCAGGTCGATCGCGATGTCGTAGTCTTCCGACTTGTACATCAGCGACCCGGTCACGCGCAGTTCCTTCTCCTGGATGTCCAGCATATCCAGGACGGGCCATTTGGAAAAAACGCCGACGATCACGATCTCGGAGCATTTGCGTGCCGCCGCGATGGCCTGGTTGGCTGTCGCCTCCGCGCCTACGCATTCCAGGGCCGCGTCCGTGCCGTCCGCTCCCCAGATCCCGCGCAGCGCTTCCTTCAGGTCTTCGCGGGCCGTGTTGACCGTGTGGCCGATCCCGCATTGCCGGGCCAGGGCAAGCTTGTCGTCGCTGACATCGGTGATGGTGACGGAAGCGGCACCGAGTCCCATGGCGGACTGCGCAGCCAGATTGCCGATCGTGCCCGCGCCCAGGACCAGGATGTTCCGGTCCCGGATCGCGGAGAGCTTGCGGAGCGCTCCGACCCCGACGGCGACCGGCTCCACCATGGCGCCGTGATCCAGGCTGACAGAGCCGGGTAGCTTCACGACGACAGACGTGCCGACGGCCAGGAACTCCTGCGCCGCGCCGGACGAATGGCAGCCGATCACCTTGAGATGGTCGCAGACATTATAATTGCCATGCCGGCAATGATAGCACTCGCCGCAGACGATCTGGGGCCTCACGGTCACGGCATCGCCGGGCAATAATCCCGTGACGCCGGGTCCGGTCCGCTCGACCTGTCCGGAAAACTCATGGCCCAGGACGATCGGGCAGGATACGGAAGGGTGCTTGCCGTAATAGGCATGGATGTCCGAGCCGCAGATGCCGAAACGGCGGATCCGTATCAGCACCTCGTCCCGGCCGGGAACAGGGATGTCGGCCTGGCTGTAAACCAGCTGTTCAGGCGACTGCAACGTCACACGCAGCATTTTCACATCACTCCGATCCGCGGATCCGGACTTAGAGGCTCCGGATCACATATTTCGCAATTCCGAGGAACTTGACATTGTTCTGTTCGCGCCCCTTGAACACCAGGTCGTTGACGGCGGGGTTCTCGGCGTGCAGGACCATCAGCCCCTGGTAATACTTGACCCGCTTGAGTGTAGCCTCCTCATCGCCGATCAGGCAGACGGCGATGTCGTTGCGCTCCGCGCCGCCGGTCTGGCGGCACAGGACGATCGAACCGTCCGGTATCCCGGCTCCCACCATGGAATCGCCGCGGACCCGGAGGGCGAAATCGACATTCCATCCGGCGGGAACGCCCAGGTGCGAATCGATGTTCTGCCCGGCATAAATCGGAACGCCGGCCGCGATGGTGCCGGCGAGCGGGATCTGGACCAGCGTCGTCTCCTGCGGAAGCTGGAGCAGCTCTTCGACGTTGATGTTCAGCGCCTGGGCGAACTTGCATGCCATCCCGGTGTCAAGCTTCTTGATCGTGCCGTGCTCATAGCGGGAAATCGTGGCTTTCTTCAGGCCTACCGCGGACGCCAGCTTGTCCTGGTTCATCTCGCGGCCCTCGCGAAGCTTGCGGAGCCTTTTACCGAATGCGATCATATCCATGGTATCGTGCCTGCTTTCATATGAATTCATATCAATGGGATGTCCTGTCTCCGATCATACCACAGGGTTTTATCCGGTGCAACAAGTTTGCATAATTTATAATTCGGGACCGCAGGAAAACGAAAATCGATATTGACAACGGAAGTTTATTAGTGATAAACTATTAGCATCTTGACAGGAAGAGGATTACGCAATGGTAAAAACGCAGCTGCTTTCAGACAAGATCCGCGAGCGCGGCTTCACCCGCAAGGAGATCGCGCGGCAGATCCATATTTCGGAGCAGAGTTTCTCCCGGAAGATGAAGGGCAAGGCGCACTTTTTTGTCGACGAGGCGGAATCCATCACCCATGTGCTGTCCCTGTCGAAAGAGGAGATGGTCGAGATCTTTTTCCTCGACTCTTAGGCTTCCGGCTATGCTTATCGCCGTTATCCTGCTGTTCACGGTATCTTCCGCGGCGGTCCTGCTGATCACCGGATTTTCGGAGAGAAAATGAGCACGGGCTTCGCGGTATGCCATTTCGACAGGATTTCCATGAAATTTTTTCCAAATTGTTAAGGATTGGGTCAGGATTTTGAACTGTGTTGACGGGTCGGACGGGATGATGTATAAAGAAGTTAGCACTCGAGCAGTGAGAGTGCCAACAAATGGATCATCGGAACCATCAACGAAAGGAGTTGTTGAAAATGGCAAGTCTGGTACCTTTCAACAGAAACAGGAACGGTTTGAGGACAACGGAGTTTGACAATTTCTATGACATGCTGGATAACTTTTTTGAGGACGCATACAGCCCCGTACGGAGTCTGTCGCGGGACACCTTCAAGATCGATGTCCAGGAGAACGAGAATGATTACAGGATCGATGCCGAACTCCCGGGCGTCAAGAAGGATGAGATCAGCATCGAGATGAACGACGAGAGGCTCTCCATCGGGGTCGAGCGCAAGGAAGAAGTCAAGGACGAGAAGACGAATTACGTCCACAGGGAGCGCCGGTATGCATCGATGAACCGCTGCATCTATCTGAGGGATGCCGACGCGGAGGCCATCACGGCTAGGCTGGAGGACGGGATCCTCAGCGTGACGGTGCCGAAAGCCACCCAGAAGGTCTCGCCGAAGAAGATCGACATCACCTGACCGCTTCCGGAACGGGGCCTTCCGCCGGCGCGGCGGATGTTCCCTGAAGCTGAACAAGAGTCGCGGAAAGCACGGGAGAAGCCTCGCTCCCGTGCTTTCTCATGCCGCCGGCCTTTTGATGGACGGGGAAAAAGTGTATAATTGAATAAGGAAGGGGTGTCCGATATGAACAGCACAGATATCACGAAGATCCATGCCAGGGAGATCCTGGATTCCAGAGGGACTCCGACGATCGAGGCCACCGTCACGCTCGCCGGCGGTGCCGCGGGCACCGCGGCAGTGCCGTCGGGAGCATCGACCGGGGCATTCGAGGCTGTGGAGCTCCGCGACGGGGACCCGGCACGTTATATGGGAAAAGGCGTACTGAAGGCCGTGAACAATGTCAATACGGTCCTTTCCGGCCTTCTTGCCGGGCATGATGCCCTGGACCAGGCGGACATGGACCGCAGGATGATCGAGGAGGACGGTACGCCGAACAAGGGACGGCTGGGCGCCAACGCGATCCTTTCCGTTTCGCTGGCGATCGCCAGAGCCGCCGCGCACGCCGCGGAAGCGCCGCTTTACAGGTACCTCGGCGGTCCGGATGCCCATGTGCTTCCGGTCCCGATGATGAATATCCTCAACGGAGGGGCTCATTCCTCCAACAATATCGATATCCAGGAGTTCATGGTCATGCCCGTAGGTGCCGCGTCGTTCCCGGAAGGCCTCCGGTGGGGCGCTGAGGTCTTCCACAGTCTCAAGAAGGTCCTGTCCGGATCAGGGTTCGCCACCTCGGTCGGGGACGAAGGGGGGTTCGCCCCGGATTTCGCGGAGGATGAGGACGCGCTGAAGGCCATCCTGGAGGCGATCGAGCGGGCCGGATACCGGCCGGGCACCGATGTCGCCATCGCCGTCGACGCCGCGTCGAGCGCGTGGTTCCGCGACGACGGCACCTACCGTCTGACGAAGAAGGGGACCACCTTCACGCGGGAAGAGATGGCCGGCTTCTGGGAAGATCTCATCCGCCGCTATCCGATCGTGTCTCTGGAGGACATGGCGGCCGAGGAGGACTGGGACGGATGGAAAGCCATGACAGCCCGGTTCGGAAGCAGGATCCAGCTGGTAGGCGACGATCTGTTCGTCACCAGCACCGAGAGACTGCAGCGTGGGATCCGCGCGGGCGCGGCCAATTCCATCCTGATCAAGCCCAACCAGATCGGCACGCTGAGCGAGACGATCGAAGCGGTCCGGATCGCCCGTAAGGCAGGATATACGGCAGTGATCTCGCACCGTTCGGGCGAGACGGAGGACTCCACGATCGCCGACCTGGCGGTGGCGCTGGGCACCGGGCAGATCAAGACCGGCGCTCCGTCCCGGAGCGAGCGCACGGCGAAGTACAACAGGCTGCTCGCCATCCATGACGAGCTCGCCGGCCGCGCGGAATACCCCGGGATCCGCGCCGTCGCGGGGCGGGGGCGCTGACGCGCCTTCTGACGCGGCTGCTGAAGCATTGGAGGAGAGCGCATGACAGGACAACTCCCCGAAAACATCAACCTCGGCATTGACTATTCCCGGTCGGAGCTCCGGACGATCTACGTAGCCGGAGGCTGCTTCTGGGGCGTCGAGGCTTACATGAGACGTGTCATGGGGGTCGCGGAAACGACGGTCGGCTACGCAAACGGCATCACGCCGGATCCGACTTATGAACAGGTATGCGGACACCGCACGGGACATGCGGAGACGGTGCGCGTGCGCTATGATCCCGCGATCGTTCCGCTTGCTTCCCTTCTGCGCTCCTTTTTCTCGATCATCGATCCGACCAGCCTGAACCGGCAGGGAGGCGATATCGGGAACCAGTACAGGACCGGGATCTATTTTGAAGATCCGGCCGACGGAGAGATCGCACGCAATGTCGCGGGAAGCATCGCCGGCGGATATGGCAAGGAGATCGTGACGGAAATCGAGCCGCTGCAGTGTTTTTATCCGGCTGAGGAGTATCATCAGTCCTACCTTGAGAAAAACCCGGGAGGGTACTGTCACATCCGATTCTGACCCTTGCGCTCCGTCCGGGCTTTTCCCAGGAACTGCGAATGAGGTGATGAAAATGGGTACACTGATCAACGCCTACATCATGCCGCATGCTCCGATCCTCATCCCTTCGATCGGGGGAGAGAAAGGGCGCGAAGCGCAGGCATCGATCGACGGATGCCGTCAGGTCGCCCGCCGGGCTCTGGCGGACAGTCCCGACACGATCATCCTGTCAAGCCCGCACGCGCCCTGTTTCCGCGATTTCGCAGTCATTTCGCGAGCCCCCGCGATGAGCGGCAATTTCGCGTCGTTCGGCCACCGGGATATCGCGCTGCGGTTCGGCATCCACACGGAACTGGCGGACGCGATCCTCCGGCTCGCAGAAGAAGAGGAGATCCCCCTGGGTTCGCTGGATTCCCTGGACCGGATCCGGCTGGGGATCGACAGCGGACTCGACCATGGCGCCATGGTGCCGCTGTGGTTTCTGGACGAGGCATTTTCGGCGGAAGGGAAAACATTCCGTCTGGTCCATCTGTCCACGCCGTTTTTCTCCCCGCACAAGCTCCATGAGCTCGGCAAGGTCATCGGCGCGGCGGTGCGTGCGACGAACTGCCGGGCGGTCTACATCGCGAGCGGCGACCTCTCGCACCGGCTGACCCGCAACGCGCCCGCCGGATACAGTCCCGCCGGCAGGATCTACGACGACAAGCTGGTCGGGCTCATCCGCGCCGGCGACATCGGGACGATCCTGTCCATCACGGAAGAAGAAATGAGCGAAGCGGGCGAATGCGGGACAAAGTCGTTCATCATGGGATTCGGAGCCCTGGACAGCGAAAACGTACGGCCCGAAGTCTATTCCTATGAAGGGCCGTTCGGCGTCGGCTATCTGTGCGCGGCGCTCAACCCGGAATCCCATTCGGGAAACGGCGAGAGCCTTTATGTCCGGATCGCGCGGCGGGCGGTCGAGGAATATGTCACGGATCAGCGCGAGATCCGTCCGGCTGAGCTGACAGAGGGCGGGACGATCCCGGAGGGCGAAGCGGACAGGGGCTGCGACGGGGATTTCGGGAAGAAAGCCGGTGTGTTCGTATCGCTGAAGAAGCGCGGCGAACTCCGCGGATGCATCGGAACGATCGCGCCGACCTGCCGGAATATCATCCATGAGATCATCCAGAACGCGATCTCCGCCGCAGCCAAAGATCCGCGCTTCGATCCTGTCCGGCCGGATGAGCTTCCGCTGCTCGTTTATTCGGTCGATGTCCTCGGCGAGCCGGAGAAGGTCGCGTCGATGGATGAGCTGGATGCCGGACGGTACGGCGTGATCGTGACGCGCGGGTTCCGGAGAGGGCTTCTTCTGCCGGATCTCGAGGGGGTGGACACGCCGGAGGAGCAGATCCGGATCGCGCTGCGCAAGGCGGGGATATCGCCGGACGAGAGTTTCACGATCCAGCGCTTCGAAGTGGTCCGCTACCATTGATCCGGAGAGACAGGCGCATGCCGGCCGGGACGAAGGAGGCGAGCGCATGGTTCGGGCGATGTATTGGGAAAAGGCAGAAGATGATAATGTCCGCTGCCTTCTTTGCCCGCACTCCTGCCGCGTGGCGCCGGGGAAGATCGGCATATGCGGCGTTCGCAGGAACGAGGGCGGGGAGCTTTTTTCGCTGAACGCATTCCGCCTGACGTCGATCGCTCTGGATCCGATCGAGAAAAAACCGCTCCACCGGTTTCACCCGGGAAGCAGGATCCTGTCGCTCGGATCGGCCGGCTGCAACCTGGCATGTCCTTTTTGCCAGAACAGCAGCATTTCGAAAGAATTCGATCTGGATGACATGTTTCCGGCCGACCCGGCGTCGATCGTGAAAAGAGCCAGGTCCCTGATCCCGCAGGGGAACATCGGTCTTGCCTACACATACAATGAGCCGGTCGTCTGGTATGAAACGGTGATGGAGACGGCGAAAGCCTGCCGGGATGCCGGGATGCTCAACGTCATGGTCACCAATGGCTACATCGCGCCGGAGCCGCTCCGGGAGCTTCTGCCGTACATCGATGCGATGAACATCGATCTCAAGGCTTTCAGCGAGCGATTTTACAGGGACGTGGTCAAAGGCCGGCTCACCCCGGTCATGGAGACCATCACGTCGGCGGCGGCAGCCTGCCATGTCGAGCTCACGACGCTGGTGATTCCGGACGAGAATGACAGCGAAGAGGAGATGCGGGAGGAAGCCCGGTTCATCGCTTCGGTGGATCCTTCGATCCCGCTTCATCTTTCCAGGTTCTTCCCGCACTATAAGATGACCGGGAAGCCCGTGACGGGCCTTCGCTCCCTGATGAGGCTCCAGGAGATCGCCCGGGAATATCTGGAATATGTCTATCTCGGTAATGTCTGACAAGATGGAATCCAATGTATTATAAATCTTTGTTTAAAATCAGATAAAACGTTGCTTGTGCTGTTTCCGATATTTCGCCGGCGTTGTTTTATGATATTTTTCGAAAAGCTTATAAAAATGTCCAACATTTTCAAATCCACAGTGTAAGCTAATATCCAGTATTGGATAATTGGTTAAAACAAGAAGATTCTTTGCATAATTCATCTTTATCTTATTGAAAAAGGCAGTAGGAGTCTCTCCCATATTTTTTGTAAAACTCCTGCAGCAATGCTCGTAGCTGCGTTTATAGGCAGAGAAAATCGTGTTCAACCGTTTATCGAAATTTTCAGGATTCTGCAGATCACTGCAGATCTTTTGGATCTCATTCGGTACATTCATTAAGTTATCAGTCTCAAGACTCGCTATCAGATGGGCTATTATTGTAAAAAACAGACTCTTAACTTCATAACTAATATATTTTTTACTGCTTATATTTTTACATTTCAGTTTGATTTGTTTTAGAAAATCACTTTCAATCACAGTCTGATAATTTCCCGCATTCAGTAAAGCATCAATCTGATTCGGTATGCCTATCAAAATAGCATATTTTGTAAAAGTATCTTTCGTAAAAGCGAGATTGATATACTCACACTCACTGTTATTGCTCTTTTCATAACGGTGAATATCATCGGGATGTATCATTACAAGTGTTCCGGCAGTAAGCAGATTTTTATTCCCGTTGAGAACATGGATCAGTTCACCACTGAATATTATGAATAGTTCATGGAAATCATGCCCATGGATGCCAATGAAATCGTCCAAATTTCTATGGTAGGAATAATTGAACTCCATGTCATTTTCGAAGACATTTTCCGGGATATACAACTTCATACAAGTTTCGTCTACGCGAATTCGATTGGTTCAATAACACAAATATATCATCCGGATATCAAAATAACATAATAAAATCATCAAGTCAACATAAGTCATTGCGAATAAATTAAATATAATGAATCTATACGAGTTGTGAGGAGATTGCCAATGACTTCAAGAGAAAGATTACTTAAGGTATTGAACGGAGATATGCCGGACTGTGTCCCGGTTGCTCCTGACACATCCAATATGATTCCTGCAAAACTGACCGGTAAACCGTTCTGGGATATTTATCTGTATAATGATCCGCCGATTTGGAAAGCCTACATCGATTGTGTTAAATATTTCGGATTCGATTCTTTAATGGATAATTATGCGGAGATTACCGTTGAAATCGACGGTGTGCTCTGCGACAGTTCCGGACCGGTTGACGACAACTGGAGGGAGGTGATTGTTTATAGAAGTCATGATCGCATTGTGACACAACGTCGTAAAGAGGTCGACGGGAAGATCTGCTGGTCGGAAAAAGTTACCGTATATTATATCGATAATCCGCCAACCCATAATATCAATCCGCTTTCCATCGGTCTTCCGGCAATACCGGATCATTTTGAAGAAGTAATAGGAAAAAAACAATGGCCGGAGGGCGAAGAACTATTAAAGCTTATGAAAAAGGAGATGGGCAACCATGGTGTAGTTGGGGTATCCTGCGGAACTTCATTGCTATTATGGAATGTTGATGCAGTATATGATTACTATGATGATCCGGAAAAGTATGAAAAAAAACGTGATTACCTTATCGATTTTTACACAAAACGACTGGAAGCATTAATGTCATTTGAATGCAAGCCTGACTTCATTACCACCGGCGGATCAGGTTCTCTGATTTTCCAGACCCCGAAAATTTTTGAAGAGCTTGCTTTGCCAATCATTCAACACATCACCCGATTATGCAAAGGATACGGATTACCGACCCATCTCCATTCATGCGGACCGGAAACCGCAATTGTTAGGTTGTGTGCCGAAACCACTGATCTCACGGTTATTGACCCTCTTGAAATACCACCTATGGGCGATTGTGACTTGAAAAGTTTGAAAGAAAAATACGGGAACAAGTTGGTACTGAAAGGAAATCTGCATACTTCAAATGTAATGCTGTTCGGTAACAAGGAAGAAGTTATACGAGCAAGCAGGAAGGCAATCGATGATGCTGCAGCCGGTGGCAGGTTCATTTTATCGACAGGCGACCAATGTGGACGGGATACACCATACGAAAATATCTTTGCAATGATTGATACAGCAAGGATATATGGCATATATTAAGCATATCGATGAATTTCGCAATGGTTTTTCTTTTGGATACTCATAAATTTATGGAGGAAGCGGCAATGAAAAAGCGAGTGTTATACTTTTCTATTGTTTCCGTTCTACTTGTCGGATTGTTTTCAGGTTGCAATAGTTCTACAACAATATCTCCTTCGGAATCTTCTCCATCCCAGAACAGTGAAACGGAGTCCCTGGACCTTCATGGACGCAAGATCTATATCGTGGCAGCATTTGATGATTCACCGATACCCGGTACCGAATACGGAGACATGATGGTAGAAAGGCTCCATGAAACTGAGAGAAAGTACAATTTCGAGTTCCAGTTTGATGTTCTTCCTGCGGATCAAGTCATACCGCAATTTACAGCAGCTGCAATGGCTGGCGATTCATTAGGGGATCTTATCAAAGTCCGTCATTACTGGGCATTCCCTGCTTTAGTCAGAAAACAGCTGATACTGCCATTGAATGATTTATTCGATTTGACACAACCGAATGTAAATGAGGATATCACAAGGATTTCTACATATGAGGGCAAAACCTATGGATTTTCACCGGATAAGAATGGCGTTGGCGTGATTACTTTTTTTAATAAAGATATGTTTAGCAAAAACAATTTTCCGGATCCTTACCTATTATACGAAAACGGTGAATGGACCTGGGAAAAGTTTGAAGAAATCGCAAAACTCGCGACAAAAGACATCAACAGTGATGGGAAAACCGATATCTGGGGAAGTGGTCATTTTGAGCATTTTCAGCAAATTGAACCCATCCTATTTTCTTTTGGCGGTTCATTGATTGAGTATAGGGATAATAAGCCGGTTTCAACATTGACCAGTGAAGGTACGCTTGCGTGCCTGAGTTTTCTCAATAAACTTGTTATGGTTGATAAGGTCTGCGAAATAGCTCCGGAAGGTGCGCCTTGGGATTACAGCATCCAGCAGTTTCAAACGGGGAAATACGCAATGCTTATCATGGGCCAGTTTGCAGCAAATCAGCTGAAAGTCAATATGACCGATAAATTCGGTATGGTACCCATGCCAAAAGGCGGAGTTGCAACGGATTATGTCAACTTTTTACCTGTACTGCATTGTATGGTTATGCCTGCGACATTACATGCAGAAGATGCGAAGCAAATTGCACGAATCTATCAGGAATATACAGCTCCGCTCAATATTAGTGAAAAATCAATGCGTACTTCCATGGAGGCTTATACCTGCGATGAAGAATCTGTCGACATGCAGTTGAAATTAAGGGAGAGTGCTGTAGTATCCAATCATAATATTTACGATATGCCATTATGGGTGAATGTAGTGCCTGAAATGGTGGCAGCCGTAAAAGGGACAAAGACACCCTCGGCAGCAATGAATTCTGTGAATCAACTCTGGCAGAATACAATTAATGAGACTCCGTAACAGGATGCAGCTGAATGGAGATAGGTACTCTGATCATTGAGACTTGTCGATTTTTGCATATTTTTTTGCGATTATTTCCATTTAAAACCATTCCAGATTTCGTCATAGTTATGAGGGAGCATTATACTTGAGGATGGAGCACCATGATTGCCATAGAAAGCTGTCTGACCATTAATACGAAATACTGCGAATGGAGTGTATTTAGATGAAGAAAGGTTTTTATCCGATTCTTTTTGTTGCTATAGGATTAACCGCATTATGTGCTTGTTCATCAGTTGAACCCTCAATTACCGAATTGAATTCAGTCAATTCTGAATCATCGGCATCTTCTTCTTCATCCGAGTCATCATTCTCTGAAAGCAACTCGATTATATCCGCATTGTCATTATCGGAAGCTGATTCACTCCATTCCAATTCATCAATATCAAATACATCACAGGTACAGGAGGTAGAGATGTATCATGAATTGCTCAAGAATACTGATTTTCATGATGGATTGAACGGTTGGGCAGCCAGCGACTGGTTTGACATTACTTCAGGCGGACTCTTTGGTGCTGACTCCTTTGAAGCCCTTGCAGGTGTAGCTCCCGGTGAGAAGAC
>CAZDPQ010000057.1:0-15468 GCA_964507305.1 uncultured Oscillospiraceae bacterium | reverse complement strand
GGAGGCCGGCAACGAAGAATATGCCGAGCCCCCGGAGAAAATCCAGTCCGTCGTATCGTTTTTCCATAAACCCTCCTTGACATGGATATCGCGGGCGGGGCCGGCCTGTCCGGACATTGCACGCGGGATCGGCGGTGCGCCGGGTGAAAAAATATGATATCATTGTACCATGCCCGGCTTCTTCCGGACAATGCGCTTCGCAGACGGCCGCCGGACAGCCTCCGATCGGCCTTCGTGCCTTCCCGGTCCGGTTTGCTTGACAACGGCGGCGCCTGTGTGATAAGATTCTCCAGTTACCGCATGGGAAAGGCCGATGAAATGCTTCGCGCTGCCTTTCACAGCGAGTCTGATTACAGGAGGGGACACTATGTACGCAGTGATTTTGACAGGCGGCAAGCAGTACAAGGTTCAGGTCGGAGACGAGATCTTCGTCGAGAAGCTTGAGGGCGAGAGCACCGATCCGGTCACGTTCGGCGAGGTGCTTGCCGTATCCGGCGATGACGGCTTCAAGGCCGGCGATCCGTTCGTGGACGGGGCCAGGGTGGACGGCGAGATCGTCAAGCAGGGCAGGCAGAAGAAGATCATCGTTTTCAAGTACAAGGCCAAGAAGGGCTATCGCAACAAGAAGGGCCACAGGCAGCCGTATACCCGGGTCCGCATCAACAGCATCACGGTTTGAGCCGCGGCGGGCCGGTCGGATGATCAGGGTCGTCATCGGCAGTTCCCCGGACGGCGGACGGAGGAAGTTCACCGTTTCCGGACACTCGGGATACGCGCCCGAGGGATCGGACATCGTCTGCGCGGCCGTTTCGGTTCTTGGCCAGACGGCGATCGCGGCGCTGATGTCCCTGACAGGACTCGAAGTCATCTACAGGATCGACGGGGAGAAGCCGTACCTCAGCTGTGAGGTGTCTCTCCCGGAGGATCCGGACGACCGGCGGCATATCGCGGCGGATGCCATATTGGATGCATTTGCCATCGGATGCAGACAGACCGAGGCATCCTATGGCACGAAGTACGTAAAGGTAGAGAAAGAAGTTATCAGGTAGGGAGGTGCAGCATGTTCAGATTCGATTTGCAGCTTTTTGCACATAAAAAAGGTGTCGGCAGCACGAGGAATGGCCGCGACTCCGAGTCGAAGCGGCTCGGGGCGAAGAAGGGCGACGGTCAGTTCGTCCTCGCGGGCAATATTCTTGTCAGGCAGCGCGGGACCAAGGTGCATCCCGGGACGAATGTCGGGATCGGCAGCGACGATACTCTTTTCGCGAAGATCGAAGGCAAGGTCAAGTACGAGCGTCTCGGCAAGGACAAGAAGCAGGTCAGCGTTTATCCGGCAGCCGAGTGACGGCGCGGAAGATCCGGCAGCGAAGGGCCTGACTTGACAGTCGGCCCTTTTTTCTTCAAAGAAACCACGGTCAGAAAGCGGGAACAGGGATTTGTTTGTCGACAACGCGAAAATCACAGTCAAAGCCGGCAACGGGGGGAATGGCATGGTGTCCTTCCGGACGGAGAAATACGTGCCGAACGGCGGACCGGACGGCGGCGACGGCGGACGGGGCGGCAGCGTGATCCTGACCGCGGACGCCGGCATGAGGACCCTGCAGGATTTCCGGTACAGGCACCTGTACGCGGCGGAAGACGGCGGGAACGGCGGAAGGCGCCGGTGCAGCGGGCGTTCGGGGAAGGACCTGGAGATCGCGGTCCCGGTCGGCACGGTCGTCCGGGACGATGAGACGGGTGTGCTGATGGCGGACCTCCGCGAGGAGGGGCAGCGCTTTATCGCCGCCCGAGGCGGCCACGGCGGCCGCGGCAACATCCATTTTGCCAACGCGGTCCGGCAGGCGCCGAATTTCGCGCGGGCCGGCGAGCCCGGCGAGGAAGCCGTCATCCGGATCGAGATCAAGCTTCTGGCCGATATCGGCCTGATCGGGTATCCGAACGTCGGAAAGTCCACGCTGCTGTCCGTCATTTCATCCGCGCGCCCCAGGATCGCGGACTATCCTTTTACGACGGTCGAGCCCAACCTGGGCGTTGTCACCTTTTTCGGAAAGCAGTATGTGGTCGCCGACATCCCCGGGCTGATCGAAGGGGCCGGCGAAGGGCGGGGGCTCGGACATGAGTTTCTCCGCCACATCGAAAGAACGCGGATGTTCATCCATGTCGTCGATGTCTCCGGCAGCGAAGGCCGGGACCCGTCCGACGATTTCCGGACGATCCTCCGGGAGCTGGAGACCTACCAGGAGGGCCTGTCCGGCAGGCCGCAGATTGTCGCGGCCAACAAGTCCGACCTGGCATCGGAGGAGCAGATCGCCGCTCTCCGGGAGACGGTTTCCGGTTACGGCATCCCGATGTTCACGATCTGCGCGCCGATCCGCCTCGGCGTTGACGAGCTTCTTGCCGCGGCGGCGGAGAAAGTCGTGTCCCTGCCGCCCACGGTCCTGCTCGAGCCGGGTGCCGGCAGCAGGATCTACACGCTGGAGGATGAGGAGCTGTTTACGGTCGAAGTGACCGATGGCGTTTTTCATGTGAATGGCAAATGGATCGCAGGCCTCGTGGATTCAACGAATTTCGATGATACGGAGTCCATCCAGTATTTCCAGAGACTCCTTCGGAAAAAGGGCGTCATCGATGCCCTGGAGCGCCTGGGCATCCGGGACGACGATCCGGTCGTGATGCACACGCTCGAGTTTGAATTTCTCCACTGACGGCGTGCGGCGCGGCGGAAATCGTGAAAGGGATATGATATGCTGACAAGCAGACAAAGAGCTTATCTCAGGGGAATCGCCAACGGACTGGACGCAGTCTTCCAGGTCGGCAAAGGCGGCGTCACGGAAAACGCGGTCCGCCAGATCGTCCAGTACCTTGAGGCCCGTGAGATCGTCAAGATCCATCTGCTCCGCAGCGACGCTGAAGAGCCGAAGGCGGAGGCCGATAAGATCGCGGCCGCCGCGGACGCCGAGGTCGTATCGGTGACCGGCAGAAAGGCCGTTCTTTACCGGAAGTCCTCCAGGCTTGCGGAGGAGGGAAAGTCCATCGCGCTCCCCGAGGGGTGACTTCCGCGCGGACGATATGGTATAATCGTCGGTAGAGAGATCACATCAGAGGGATCTCATCATGGGGTTACAGCATCAAGGAGGTAGGAAGCATGGACAGATACGAGTGTGTGTTGTGCGGGTACATTTATGATCCTCTCAAGGGCGACCCGGATGCGGGCATCGCGCCCGGCACTCCGTTCGAGGATCTTCCCGAAGACTGGGTATGCCCCGAATGCGGCGCCGGCAAGGACCAGTTCGAGAAAATATGATCACCATGCGAGGCATGGGGAGGGATGCGGCGGTTGCAAAGCTGCCGCATTCTTCATAAAACGGCAATGGAGGCTGAATATGTTTGCGCTCGATGATAAAAAGACCGTGACCGCGGTCGGAACGAAAGATCCCGGCAGGAGGCTGTTTGACTGCATCGTCTACATGCCGCGCGGCACCACGTATAATTCGTACTATATCCGGGGCGGCACGCACCGCGCGCTGATCGACTGCTCGGATCCGAGGACGTCCGCGGAGATGATCGCGAACCTGGGACAGGCCGGAGCGGACCGGATCGATTATGTCATCCTGCTCCACGCCGAGCAGGACCATTCGGGGAACATCCGCGAAGTCCTGGCGCTGCACCCGGAGGCCAGGGTCGTCTGTACCGAGAAGGTCCGCCAGCTGATGGCGATCCATCTCCACCTCGGCGGCGAAAAGATGATCATCGTCAAGGAGGGGGACCGCCTGGACCTTGGCGGGATGGACCTGACCTTTTATTCGATCCCGTTCGCGCACTGGCCCGACAACACCATGGCGCACCTGATGCCGCAGAACATCCTTTTCTCCAGCGACCTGTTCGGCGCCCATGATACGGGCGCGGAAACGGCGGACGACCTTGACGCGGTCCTGATCGCTTCGGCCCGCAGCTACCTGTCCGAAATCATGATGCCGTTCCGGCGCAATGTCGCCCGATATGCTGAGACGGCCGCGGCGATCGCTCCGGCTGTGATCGCGCCGGCGCACGGCACGGTGTACCGCAGGCCGGAGCAGATCCTGGACCTGTATCGCACATGGACGGGCGACGGGACGGCGGCGAAAGCGGTGATCCCGTTCGTGTCGATGCACGACAGCGTCCGCACGGCGGTCGAATGCCTCGCGGAGGAGCTGGAGCGCCGGGGGATCGGGACGGTCACCCGGGATCTCGGCGATGAGCCGGCCAGCCTGCTGATCCGGACCGGGGAACTGATCGATGACCTGGTGGACGCCGCGGCGGTCGTCTTCGCGTTTCCCACGGTCCTCGGGGGGCCGCACCCCGCCATGGTCTATGCCGCCGCCACATCGAATGCCATGATGCCGAAGACCGGCCTGATCGGGATGATGTGCTCCTATGCCTGGGCGACGAAGGCCTGCGATACCGTCACGGCGCTGACACAGAATTTCAAAGGAAAGAGGCTGGAACCTCTCCTTTTCAAAGGGCTTCCTACGGACGACGATCTGGAGAATATCAGGGGATATGCCGCCGCCATCGCGTCCGGCATCCTGTCCGGGAGAGGGCAGGCTTAGGCCCCGGAAGCGGACAGCAGCGACAGGATCGCCAGGTATTGCGCCTGGGTGTCTTCTTTCCACCGGGCGCACATGGACACGGCCAGCTCCTTGGACGGGACGGAGATCTTCAGGTCGATCAGGCTGCGGGTGCCGTCCGACAGCAGGAGGCTGACGGCATACCCGCCGAAGGCATCCGGTTCGCTGGTCGCGCGGACATCCGCCTTCTTGCGGATGCTTTTCTCCCAGTCGAGGAAGGCATTGTCCAGAAAGGAGCGGATCTGCGCGGGGATCAGGTGGGAGAGCCTGCCGAGCGTCTCGAGCCCCGCAGCGGTCGTGTCGCAGCGCATGACGGGCTTGCCGTCCGAATCCTTTTCGCTTTCGCCCTTGCGGACCATGCGGGTGATCAGATTGCCGGCGGCGAGGCTCTCGAAAGCGGAAGCATATGCGAAATAGTTCATGCAGCAGGTGTCCAGGGCCATGGCGGTCAGCTCGCCTGCCGTGATGCCGGGGATCCGGCTCAGGATATAGAGGATCACGATCTTGTTGCGCACATCGTCATTCTTATCCACTGAAAGCTCCTTGATCCGTCTTGAAATGGCAGGTACATTATATCATATATGAAAATCGTATTGACCGCATTGAATGCCACGTATTGCCACACCAATCTTGCCCTGCGGTATATCCGGGATTATTTCAGGCAGCATACCGGCGCATCCGCCGGCTGTGAAATCCGCATCGCGGAGTTTTCGATCAACGACGGGCACGAACGCATTGGCGACGCCCTGTTTGCGGAGCAGGCCGACTGTTATGGCTTTTCCTGCTACATCTGGAACATCGAGGAGATCCTGCACGTAACGGCGGACCTGAAAAGGAGCATGCCCGGCGCGGCGATCGTCCTCGGCGGCCCCGAGGTTTCGTTCGAGACGGAGGATTTCCTGCTTCGCAACCCGCAGGTCGATTTCATCGTCCGGGGGCCGGGACCGAAGACGTTCGCGGAGCTTGTGCTGAAGCTGTTCGCGGAACGCGCGGCGGCTCCGGACGGGCAGTCGGACGGCGGGGCGGTCCGGGCGGCCGGGGCGGGCGCGGGAGAGAGGATCCTGCAGGGGGAGCCGGTGCCGCTTTCGGAATTTCCGTTTCCGTACGAAGGGGAAGAGCCTTTTTCCAAAGAAAAGCAATATTATGTCGAGACGTCCGCCGGCTGCCCGTTCCGGTGCACATACTGCCTGTCCTCTGCACAGACGGGGGTAGACTTTCTGCCGGCCGGACAGGCGTCCGCGATTCTCCGGCGATTTGCCGAGGGCGGCGCGGGGATCGTCAAGCTGGTGGACAGGACGTTCAACGCCGGCGACCGAAGAGCGGCGGCGATATGGGGAGATCTGATCGAACTGCACCATACCCGGCCGTTCGATACGGTTTTCCATTTCGAAATCGCAGCGGATCTGCTGTCGCGCGAGACATTGCGGCTCCTGGCCGGCGCGCCGCCGGGGATCTTCCGCTTCGAGTGCGGCGTTCAATCCACGACTCCGGGAGTCCTCCGGAACGTAGACCGCCATGCCGATCCTCGCAGGCTTTTCGAGAATATCGGGATCCTGTCGGAACGAGGGAACATCGAGCTGCACCTGGATCTGATCGCCGGACTGCCCGGAGAAACGCCGGACAGCTTCCGCCGGTCCTTCAACGAAACGATCGCCCTGCGCCCCGGCATGCTCCAGCTCGGGTTTCTCAAGATGCTCAAGGGCAGCCGGATCAGGGACGACGCGGATCGGTTCGGCATCGTCAGCTCCCCGTATCCGCCGTATCCGGTGATCCGTACCGGCACCATGTCCCATGCGGACCTGATGTCGATCCGCGCCGTCGCAAACGTGCTGGACATTTACTACAATTCCGGTCATTTCATGCATTCGATCCGCTTCCTGACCGAACGGTTCTTCCGGGAGGATCCGTACGCCCTCTACGAAGGGCTCGCGCAGGCTTATAAGAAGGCGGGAGGGGACGTCCGCGTGCTGTCCGGAAAAGACCGGGCGGGCCTGTTCCTGCGGTTCGGCGAAGAACTGTGCCTGATGCCGGACGCGCCTGGATGGGGCGGCGCGGTCCGCCTGTTTGCCGATCTCCTCAAATTCGACATATACCGGTATGACAGGAGAGGGATGCCGCCCGGGCTGAAAGAGACTTTCTCCGGAATACCGCCGGCCGGCTCCGCCGCGCATCCGGGCATGACCCGTGCGGAGGAAGCGGCTTTCCGGAACGGCCCGGACGGCAGGCCGCTCTGCGCGAAAGGGCGGATCGAAGAATATTCGTTCGATGCGGAGATCCTGCTGGCGGAAGGCCGGGTCATATCCGCACGTACAGCCGTGCTGTACGAGCTTGCGGGTGATAAGCCGGTCGTTAAAAAGATCGGCCGCGTTCCCGATTTCATGTGCAATCAAAGACAGGATATATTATAATGATGACAAGCGCACGCTGTCCGCGGGTCCTGCCGCCGGACAACAGCAGATCGACAATCCGGAGGTTATAGATGATACGGTTCGATTATTCCAACGCGGGAGACGTTATCGAAAAACACGAAATCGCCGGCATGACCCAGCAGGTAATGCTCTGCCATGACATGCTGCACCGGAAGACCGGGCCGGGGAGCGACTTCACGGGATGGGTCGATCTGCCCTCCCGGTACAGCCGCGAAGAGTTCAAGCGCATCCGCAAAGCTGCCGCGAAGATCCGCAAGGACACCGACATCTTCGTCGTGATCGGCATCGGCGGATCCTACCTCGGAGCGAAGGCCGCGATCGAGCTTCTGACGCATTCGTTTTCCGGGATGGCATCCAAGCGGATCCGCAAGGGGCCGCAGATCGTTTTCGCCGGCAACAGCCTGAGTGCCTCCTATATGGCGGACCTTCTGGACATTCTGGAGGGCAGGGATGTGTCGGTCAACGTCATTTCAAAGTCCGGCACGACGACGGAGCCGGCCATCGCGTTCAGGATCCTGAAGGAATATTTGGAAAGCCGTTACGGCAGGCAGGCGGCGAAGGACCGGATCTACGTCACGACGGACAAGGCCCGCGGTGTCCTCAAGAAGCTCGCGGACGAGGAAGGGTACGAGACGTTTGCGGTTCCGGACGACGTGGGCGGCAGATACTCGGTGCTCACGGCCGTCGGGCTGCTCCCCATTGCCGTGGCGGGCATCGACATCCAGAGCATCATGAAGGGCGCGAAGGACGCCATGCTGCTTTACCGGAATCCGGTCCCTGAAGAGAATGACTGCTACCTGTATGCAATTACCCGCAACTGCCTGCTCCGCAAGGGGTACGATACGGAGATCCTGGTCAATTACGAGCCCTGCTTCCACTCGATGACCGAATGGTGGAAGCAGCTGTTCGGGGAGAGCGAGGGCAAGGACGGGCGTGGGATTTTCCCGGCCGGCGTGGACAACACCACGGACCTGCATTCGATGGGACAATACATCCAGGACGGCCGCCGTAATCTGTTCGAAACGGTCGTCAGCATCGAAAAACCGTCGAGGAAAATGAAGATCCCCGACGATCCGGCCAACGCCGACGGACTTGATTTCCTCGCCGGCCTCGATCTGGACGAAGTCAACCGCAAGGCCATGCAGGGGACGATCCTGGCCCACACGGACGGCCATGTCCCGAATCTGGTCCTGTCGGTCCCGGAACTCAGCGCCTACTGGTTCGGACAGCTCGTCTACTTTTTCGAAAAGGCGTGCGGGATCAGCGGCTACCTGCTTGCGGTCAATCCATTCGACCAGCCCGGCGTCGAAGCGTATAAGAAAAACATGTTCGCCCTGCTGGGCAAGCCCGGATATGAAGCACAGAAGGCCGCGCTGGAGAAGCGCCTGAATCCGTGATGCAACGAGCTCCCGGCTGTATTTTTCAAGAACTCGGATCTGCCTGCGGGAAGAGACATGATGAGAAAAGAGCATAAACTTTCAGGGAAACTGGTGCTTACCACTGCGATCCTGATCGCCGCCGGATTTCTGATCTATTGGATCCTGTTCGGGATGCAGCCTGCTGTCGAATACCTGCAGGCCACCGCGTATCTCCATTCGGACCGATATGAAGAGTCCATCGCCTTATTCCGCAAATTGGGATCTTACAAGGACAGTTCCGATAAGCTCAATGAAGCCTATTACCGCGAAGCCATCCATTTTCTCGGCATCGGCGAGTACGACGATGCTGCGGAGATCGTGTCGCTTCTTAAAGAAAACGGCGATGAAGAAGCGTCAAGGGCCATCAAGGATAAAATCGACGCATCCGTCGTAAAGATGAATTCCAGTAAAAAAGGCGAATTGTACAATGAAGCCATGGATCTTTATTCTGCCGGCAGATATCGGGAGGCGGCCACCATCTGGTTTGCGCTCGGGACCTATCTTGACAGCAGCGAATTGGCCCGGGAGATCTTATACCAGAAAGCAAATGAATGGTTCCGCTCAGGTAATTATACCGATGCAGATGCCCTGTATGCCGAGATCGGGGATTACAAGAACAGCGATGACATGCGGGATACGATTGCAGCCATCAGCTCCGGGGGAACCCCCGGATCGGGCGGAGCCTCATGGCCTGACGAAGCGGAAGTTCCGACGATATCATCCCTGAGCTGTTTGATCTCGACCAGGTCAAGGAGTCGTACGAGCTGATGAATGGCATTGGCGATCTCTCTGCCCTTGACGAGACATCGAAGACTTCATTATACAACAGAGCGGACAGCCTTTTTCAAACAGGCCGCTCCTATGCCGCGGCGGTGATCTGGCTGAAGCTGGGCGATTTTTCGGACAGCGGTCTGAAAGGGCGGCAGCTTATTTATGAAATGGCGGATTCCTATGCGACGAACGGCCGCCTTGCAGAAGCCCGCAATCTCTATGTTCAGATAACGGATTATAAGGATTCGCTGGAGCGTTATCACGAGCTTCGGACTATGAAAAAGATCCAGGCGGCTTCGGCGGGATACTCGGTCGGACTGCAGAGGGCCGGGCGGGTCGTTGCCGTGGGATACAATGAATTCGGTTCGTGCGGAACCGGCGCCTGGAGCAATGTCATCAGGATCTGCGCCGGCGATAACCACACCATGGGTTTGAGGGCTGACGGCACCGTGATAGCGGCAGGACCGAATGCAAACGGACGCTGCAGTCTGAGCCGATGGACCGGCATCACGGCCATCGATTCCGGTTTTTTCAATTCGCTCGGCCTGAGATCGGACGGTACAGTCGTTGCCAAAGGGGACAATATGTACGGGCAATGCAATGTCCAGGGATGGACCGATGTAAAAGAAATAGCGGCAGGCGGGTACCATTCAGTCGGATTGACAGGCAGCGGGCATGTGCTTGCCATCGGTGACAACGAGGAAAAGCAATGCGCGGTTTCCGCATGGACCGATGTTTTCCAGATATATGCCGGAAATTACGAAACAGCGGCACTGCGCAGGGATGGGACCGTCCTGATGACCGGCGATTTGCAGCCGATCGTATCAAAGTGGGAGAATATCATCGACATCGATATCGGATCCGAGTATGTCATCGCACTGCGAAGGGACGGAACGGTGGCGGCGGCAGGCATCAATGACCATGGCCAATGCAATGTGTCCGGATGGGACAATATCGTACAGATCGCAGCAGGCGAATATTATGCAGTCGGTCTGCGCAGCGATGGAACGGTCGTTGCGACAGGATGGAACAACAACGGCGAATGCGATGTATCGGAATGGCAGGATGTCATCGAGGTCGCAGCAGGCCTGAACCATACGCTCGGCCTTCAGCGCAGCGGAACCGTCATCGCTGCAGGAAACAACGAGTATGGTCAATGCAGTCTGTCTTCGTGGTCGGATATCGGCTGACCGCGGTCAGCCCGATACGACCGAGCTGGAAAGTCCCGGCGCCCCGCTGCCGGCGGTCAGGTACAGGTAGAACAGGGTGGCGCCGATCGTGAAAACGACCAGAAAAATCAGCAGAAAAGACAGCATCATCATGATGAAGCCGTTGTGGCGCATCTTGCGGTTGCCCTTCGCCCTCCCGTAGATCCACAGGCCGAATCCCCAGAAGATCGGAGCGACGGTCAGAAACAGGAGAATGTAGATTTTCCAGTCCATGTCAATCCACCTTCACGATCCAGCCGAACGGGTCGGGGATCCTTCCGTACTGGATGCCGGTGATGCGGTCGTACAGTTTCCGGCTCAGGGAACCGGTTTTCCCTTCGTTGAAGTGGACGGTCTCGTCGTTCCACCGGAGTTCACCGACCGGCGAGATGACCGCCGCCGTCCCGGAGCCGAAGACTTCGGAAACCTTGCCCTCGCGGGCTTTGCCGAACACTTCCTCAATGGAGACCTGCCGCTCGTCGACATCCATGCCCCAGCTGCGGCACAGCTCGATCACGGTCTTGCGGGTGATGCCCGGCAGGGTGCTGCCGTTGAGGGCGGGGGTGGTGAGTGTGCCGTCGATGACAAAGAAGACGTTCATCGAACCGACTTCCTCGATGTACCTGCGCTCGATCCCGTCAAGCCAGAGGACCTGGACATAGCCGGCCTTGTATGCCTTCGCCTGGGAAGCGAGGCTGGCCGCGTAATTGCCGGGAGTCTTGGCGAAGCCGGTCCCGCCCTTGACAGCGCGAACATACTCGTTCTCGACATAGATGTTGACCGGATCGAGCCCCTGCGGATAATAGGGGCCGGACGGCGACATGATCACGATGAACTTGTAGGTCTTCGACGGGCGGACGCCCAGGAATGCGTCGGTCGAAATGATGAACGGACGGATATACAGGGAGGTGTTCTCGCTTCCCGGCACCCAGTCCCTGTCCACGGAAACGAGCCTGCGGATGCATTCGACGCCGAAACCGACATCGATCGGCGGGATGACCATGCGTTCATTGGAAACATTGATCCGGCGCATGTTGTCGGCCGGGCGGAACAGATTGATCGTGCCGTCGGCCGTGCGGTAGGCCTTCAGTCCCTCAAAGATCGCCTGGCCGTAATGAAAGACCATGGTGGACGGCTCGAGGACAAGCGGGGCGTAGGGCACGATGCGCGGATCGTACCATCCTCTGCCCTCCTCGTAATCCATGAGGAACATGTGATCGGTAAAGATCCTGCCGAATCCGAGCTCCGATTCCTTCGCCGGCTTTGCCTTCGGCTTGTCCGTAAGATGGACCGTGATTTCCTGTTTCATAAATATTCCTTCCTCTGTATCCCCATGGACAGAGCCGGACCCGGCGATGGCCCGCGAGCGGCAGACTGCCCGTCAATCGATGGATGCCTTAGACAATCATTATAAACACCGGAGACGATTCCATCAAGTCAAACAATACCGAAATTTTCAGCGGAATGCGATGTGTTATAATTGAAATCAGCCAATCCAAAGGAGCAGCTTATGGCCGATTTTATCCTCGAGACCGACATGACGCCCGCAGGGGACCAGCCGGAGGCGATCGGGCAGCTGACGCGCGGCATCATGGAAGGGTACAAGGGTCAGACGCTGCTCGGCGTCACCGGCTCCGGAAAAACCTACACCATGGCGAACATCATCGCAAAGCTCGGCCGCCCGGCCCTGGTCATCGCCCACAACAAGACCCTGGCCGGCCAGCTCTGCGCGGAGTTCAAATCGTTTTTTCCGAACAGCGCGGTCGAGTATTTCGTCAGCTATTACGATTACTATCAACCGGAGGCGTATATCCCTTCGACCGACACCTATATCGAAAAAGACTCGGCGATCAACGAGGAGATCGACCGGCTGCGCCATTCCGCGACGGCATCGCTTCTCGAGCGCCGTGATGTCATCGCCGTCGCAAGCGTTTCCTGCATCTACGGCCTCGGCGATCCGGAAGACTACCGCTCGCTGATGCTTTCCCTTCGCCCGGGCATGAAGATCGACCGCAACCGTCTGATCCTGTCCCTGGTCAACCAGCAGTACAGCCGCAACGATTTCGAGCTGAAGCGCGCGACATTCAGGGTCCGGGGCGACAGCCTCGACATCATCCCCGCCGGCGCCGACAATGTCATCCTGCGGGTGTCGTTTTTCGGCGACGAGATCGAAAAGATCATCGAGATCGACCCCCTGACCGGCAAAAAGAAAGGCGCGCGCAGCTATATCTCCATTTTCCCCGCCTCGCATTACGTGACGACACCTGAAAAGATGGCGAACGCCATCCGCGCGATCGAGATCGAGCTGGACGAGCGGCTCGACGAACTGAGGGGCCAGGGAAAGCTGCTGGAGGCCTACCGGCTCGAGCAGCGGACGCTGTACGATCTGGACATGCTCAAGGAGACCGGATTCTGCAAGGGGATCGAGAATTACTCGCGGCTCATATCCGGCAGGGCGCCCGGGAGCGCGCCGTATACGCTGATGGATTTTTTTCCGGACGACTACCTGCTCTTCATCGACGAATCGCACGTCACTGTCCCGCAGATCGGCGCCATGTTCAACGGCGACCGGTCGCGCAAGACCACGCTGGTGGACTACGGCTTCCGGCTGCCGTCCGCGTACGACAACCGGCCGCTCAATTTCAGTGAATTCGAGGCGCGCATGGGCCAGACGGTATTTGTCAGCGCAACGCCGGCGGAATATGAGCGGAAGCATTCGGAGCAGGTCGTCGAGCAGATCATCCGTCCGACGGGGCTGCTGGATCCTCAGATTTTCATCCGGCCGGTCGAGGCGCAGATCGAGGACCTGATCGGGGAGATCCGCAAGACGGTGGCGGAAAAGGAGCGTGTCCTGGTCCTGACGCTGACGAAGAAAATGGCGGAAGACCTGTCAATATTTTTGAAAAACGAAAACCTGCTCGTCAAATACCTTCATTCGGATATCGAAACGGTGGAGCGGATGAAGATCCTGCGGGATCTCCGGCAGGGCAAGTTCGACGTCCTGGTCGGGATCAACCTCCTGCGCGAGGGGCTCGACCTGCCGGAAGTCTCGCTCATCGCAATCCTCGATGCCGACAAGGAAGGCTTCCTGCGCTCCGTGACGTCGCTGGTCCAGATCATCGGGCGTGCCGCCAGGAATATCAACGGGCGGGTCATCATGTATGCGGACAATGTGACCGATTCGATGATGAAGGCTGTTTCCGAGACCAACCGGAGGCGCGAGATCCAGCAGAAATACAACGAGGAGCACCATATCACGCCGAAATCGGTGCGCAAGGAGATCCGCGAGGTGATCGACACGCTCGATGACATCGAGAAGGACGAAGGCGCGGCAGCGGCCGCCGGGAACATGCTCAGGGGCGGGAAGGCCGGCGACATCCCGGAAGCAAAGCTTCGCAGGATCGAAGCCCGCCTCGAAAAAGAGATGAAAGAGGCGGCGAAGCGGCTCGATTTCGAACAGGCGGCCGAACTGCGGGATCTGCTGATCTCGCTGAAAGCGCGGTAAGCCGGCTACGGCGGCGGGGTTTTCGGCGGATCTGTGCCAAAGGAGCGTTTGGAATTGAATTGCCGGGCATGTCATGTTATGATTTTCCTGTTTGAACGAGAAGAGCGCGCGGGGTGGAAAAATGCAAAACGTCCAGGAATTGTATAAACTGTGGTCCGAAGATCCGTATTTTCCCCCGGAAATCCGGGAAGAGCTTGCGGCCATCCGGGACAGCGGAGAGGAAATCACCGAACGGTTCTACAAGTACCTCGAATTCGGCACCGGCGGCCTCCGGGGGATCCTCGGAGCTGGCACCAACCGGATGAATACGTACACCGTCGCCCTGGCCACCGAAGGGTTTGCCCGCTATCTGGAGAGGCTTGACACCGGCGGCAGGGAGAAGCTTGTCGCCATCTCTTACGATTCCCGGCATCATTCGGCGGAATTCGCCATGGTCACCGCGCTGGTATTCGCGACGCATGGTATCCGCGTCCTGCTGTCCGACGAGCTCAGGCCGACGCCCATGCTGTCCTACGCGGTACGCCATTTCCGCGCTGCCGGCGGCGTCATGATCACCGCGAGCCACAACCCGGCCAAATACAACGGGTACAAGGCCTATGGGGAAGACGGCAGCCAGATGCCGCCCGAAGCGGCGGAGGAAGTCCTTCGGGAGATGGGCACCGTCAGCGACATCCGCACCCTCCGCTGGATCACGCAGGAGGAGGCCGAGAGGAGAGGGCTGCTTTCCTATTACGGCAAAGAGCTCGACGATGCCTATATCGCGATGCTGAAGACCCTGTCGATCGACAGGCAGGCCGTCCTTGACAACAGCGGCATGAAGATCGTCTACACACCGCTCCACGGAGCCGGCAACAAGCCCGTCAGGCGGATCCTCCGGGAGATCGGGTTCACGGATGTGATCGTCGTGCCCGAACAGGAGCTGCCGGACGGCGCGTTCCCGACCGTGGAATTTCCGAATCCGGAGATCCGCTCCGCCCTGAGCCTTGCGATCGACCTGGCTGAGAAAGAAGGAGCGGATCTTGTCATCGCTACCGACCCGGACAGCGACAGGACCGGTCTCGCCTTCCGCGGCCAGGATGGGGAGTTCATTGTCCTGTCCGGTAACCAGATCGGCCTTCTGCTGATGGAGTACATCCTCTCCGCCAAGCAGACCTGCGGGAAGCTTTCGCCGAAATCCTTCGCCGTCACGACCATCGTTTCGACCCGCCTGACACGAAGGATCGCAAAGCATTACGGCATCCGTCTGTTCGAAGTCCTGACCGGATTCAAATTCATCGGGGAGATCATCAAGGAATACGACGAAAACGGCGACTTGGACTTTGAGTTCGGCTTTGAGGAGAGCTTCGGGTATCTTGCCGGCAAGGATGTCAGGGACAAGGACGCCGTCGTCACCTCCATGCTGATCGCCGAGATGGCCGCGTCGGCCAGGAACAGGTCCATGGACCTGTACGGCCTCCTGCAGGCAATCTACGCCTCCTACGGGTATGCCGCGGAGAAGACCGTCTCGATCACGCTGGAGGGCAGGGAGGG
>CAZDPQ010000056.1:0-15710 GCA_964507305.1 uncultured Oscillospiraceae bacterium | reverse complement strand
CTGATGCTGGCGTCGTAGGAGTTCGGATCGAACAGCAGCTTGATGCCGTTCGGCATGGCCGCGATCTTCGTCGCATCATAGATCCCGGTCGCGTACGGCTGTCCGATCCAGAGCCAGAAGAACATGCCGACCTGCTTGTTGGACTTGTACGAGGCGACGGTGTCGAATGTCCGTCCGAATTGATCGACGGCAACGACCAGGTTGCTGTCATAGCCGTCGCTGCCATACGGAACGATGATGTCGCTCGCGGATGACGGGTTCCCGGAAGATGACTGGCTCATGGTACTGCTTCCTTTCGATACGGAATTTGCGGATGAAAAGGGTCCGGAGTTCCCGGATAGGGATGAGGATCCGGACGGAAGCGCGGAAGAGGGATCCGGCGACTGCGACGAGTCTTCCGGAACGGAGGACGCCGGCATGCCGGAAGAAGCCTGATCCGAGGAAGAGAGTGCCGAGACCGGCTCGGAACTGCTGCCGCCTTGCGGCGCGCAGGCCGCGAGCAGGGCGACGGTGATGAATATGCAAAGCGGCGTGAAAATCCGGTTCATGGAAACCTCCCTTAAGGATGATCGCTTCGGTACTTCCATCGTATCAGATTCCTCGCACGTGAAAATACACAAAACTAATATCCCGTTTCATATTTCTAATATTCTTGGTGGATACGGCGCCGGCCTGCGCCTGCAGTCAGCTCCTCGGCTTGGCTTGGGAAATGTCCCTGTAATCGGACGGCGAAAGCCCGACTTTCTGCTTGAAAATGCGGGAAAAATAGTAGGGTGCCTTGAATCCCACCCTTGCGGTCACTTCCTTGATCGGGATCTCCGGGTCCTGCAGAAGCTTCTTGGACATCTCGATCCGCATGCTGTTGATATATTCCATCGGCGGGATCCCGATCGCATCCTTGAAAAAGCTGATGATGTAATTCGGGTGGAAATGCACCAGGCTGCTCAGCATGTTGACCGTGATATCATTCTGGATGTTGTTCTCGATGTAGGAAATGATGGTCGATATCTTCTCGTCTTTGAAAAGCTTGTCCTTCGTCTGGCTGGTGTTTTCGAAATAATACGCCAGCAGCTCGAGGATCGCGGCTTTCTGGTACAGCTTGGCCTGGATCGAGTCATTGTCGTTGAACGAAACGATCTTCTTGAAAAGTTCCGTGACATACCCGGGGTCCTTCACCGTGATGAAATGCGGAAGCGTGATGATTTCGAACAGGTCCTTGTCATGGCACGTGAAGGTGCAGTGGAACCAGTATTTCGTGATATAGTTCTCGGAAATGTGGTGGTAGGTCTGGACGGAATTGTACGGCAGCAGGAACAGCTGGTTCTTGCGGGCGATATATTCGGCATTGTCGATGCGGATCGAGCACTCCCCGTCCAGGATGAAGTAGAACTTGTCGAAAGGCGGGACGACATTATAATATCCCCAGGAGTCCCAGCACTGTGCGTAATCTCCTGTCAGATACTCCGTCTCGATGTTTCTGAGATAATGGGGATAGGAAGAGTTGCCGCTCATATCGATCCTCTCTTTGTATGATTCTGTTATTTATTCCTATTATGTGCGATTTCCACAAAAATTGCAACAGATATCTTAGTTTTGTATTACTAGGTGTTAGTACCGTGTATTTATGGACTCCACCGGAAGATACTATAATTCAGGTGTACAATGGCGCTGAAGGTATGGTTATCATGGAAATTTACGATCTGCAATGCGAATCCTGCACCCGGCCGATGGGCATCGGCGAATCGTCGCCGAGGCTTTCCTGGAAACTGCGGGACATCGGCCGCGGGGATCCGTCCGCCTGCAGGGTGTACGTTTCCGCCGACCCGGCAAACCCCGCGAAGCATGCCGGCGACGTGTGGGACAGCGGCATCATCGCAGGGGATCCGTGCTTCTGCGACTGCGGCGGCGATCTCGAAAGCTGCGGGATTTATTACTGGTGCGTCAGCCTTTGTGATGCGCGCGGCGAATGGCAGGACAGCGATACCGCTTCGTTTGAAATGGGCCTTCTCGATCCGGGCCTGTGGCAGGGCCGATGGATCGGGAGCCCCGCCCCGGGGCGATATGCCGGCTATTTCCGGCGAGTCGTTTCGCTGGACAAAAAAGCCGTGCGTGCCAGGGCATATCTTGCGACCGAAGGATTCAGCGAGCTGTGGATCAACGGCGCCCCGATCGGGGACAGTGTGCTGGATCCGGCCAATACGGACTACGCCCAGCGGCTGCTTTACATCACGCATGACATCACGGACCGACTGCGCCCCGGCGATAATGCGATCGGCATCGTTCTCAACAACGGCTGGTCCAGGCATGCCAGATTTCTGCTTCAGGTCCTGGTCTGGTTCGGGGATGGATCCCGGACCGGTTTCTGCTCGGAATTCGGGAGCTGGGTCCTGACGATCTCGCCGATCCTGTCGGCGACGATCTACTCCGGGGTGGTGTACAACGCCCTTTATGAAAAACCGGAATGGAACCTGCCTGACAGCAGCTTCGAGAAGAACCATCACCGGGAATCCTGGAGGTTTTTCTGCGATAAGCTGCCGATCAACCGGGATGAAAATCCCGCGCAGTACGATCAGTATGCCCGTGCTTTTTTCGATGTCCTCGAATTGCCCGCGCCGGGAGGCCGGCTGGAATCCCAGCTTCTCGAGCCGATCCGTCCCATGGGAACGATCCGGCCGGTCGCGGTGAAAAAGACAGCCGAAAATGTGTACACCTACAGCTTTGCCCAGAATTTTACGGGCTGGGTCAGGATCGAAGTATCAGGGAAACCGGGCGATGTCGTCACCGTTCGCCATTCCGAAATCCTGCATGATGACGGGACGCTGAATATGGATTACCTGAGGGTGTCCGACCCGACCTATCCGCTCCCCATGCAGACAGACACCTACATCCTTAAAGGAGAAGGCACCGAATGCTGCGAACCGAAATTCACGTACCACGGATTCCGGTACATCAGCATCGAAGGGATCGGGGAGGAGCTTTCTTTCGACCGCATCACCGGCATCATCGTCCATTCGGCGGTGGAGCAGGCCGGGCGCTTCGAGTGCGGCAATCCTCTGCTGAACCGGATCCAGGACATGGTCCTGTGGACGGAACGGTCCAATCTGTTCGGCATTCCGACGGATTGCCCCCAGCGGTCCGAGAGGCAGGGCTGGCTGAATGACCTGACCGCCCGCAGTGAAGAAACCGTATATAATTTCAACGCCAGGCTGCTGTTTTCCAAATTTCTCCGCGATATCCAGGATACACAGGATGACTTTTCGGGAGCCATCGGCGACACCGCTCCTTTCAGAAGGGGCAACCGGCCGGCCGATCCGGTGTCAAGCTCCTACCTGATCATTGCACACCTGATCTACAGGCACTACGGCGATGAAAGGCCAATCCGGCGGCATTATGAGGGGATGAAAAAATGGACTGAATTCCTCCTGAGGAATTCCCATGACGGGATCGTCACCTACAGTTTTTACGGAGACTGGGCGTCCCCGGTCGGCCA
Source organism: uncultured Oscillospiraceae bacterium (assembly GCA_964507305.1). Taxonomy (GTDB): domain Bacteria; phylum Bacillota; class Clostridia; order Saccharofermentanales; family UBA5734; genus JAQVYV01. The sequence continues at coordinate 12,220 of CAZDPQ010000056.1, read as the reverse complement.
CTGCAGGCACAACGGCCTTGTGTCGCCCGCATCGGCCATCACCCCGGGATCATTCATTTCTTCCGGGTACCTTTATATGAACGTGTGCCTCATGGCCGAATTCGCCGGGATCCTCAACCAAGCGGATGACGCGGAGAGATTCGCGGGGCTCAGACGGTCGATACGCAATACCCTGAACCGGACATTCTGCGATCCAGAGACTGGCGATTACGCCGGCGGAAGCCAGGGAGCCAATGTTTTCGCGCTGCACCTCGGCATTGTGCCGAAGAAAAAGCAAGCGGCGCTCATCCGCCGCATCGTCAGCGACATCGTTCGGCACGATTATCACCTCACTACGGGCAATCTGATGACGAAATACATTCTGGAGGTCCTCTGCGACCACGGTGAAACGGATATCGCGTATCAGCTCGCCGTACAGACGACCTATCCCAGCTGGGGCTACATGATTTCCAACGGAGCGACGACCATCTGGGAGAGATGGGAGTATGAGACGGGATACGGGATGAATTCCCACAACCATGCCATGTACGGCAGCGTCAGCGCATGGTTTTACAAGTATCTTGCAGGGATCTCCCCGGTGGAACCGGGATACAAAGTATTCCAGGTCAAGCCCCACGTGCCCGCCGGTCTCGACCGGGTGGACGCCGAGGTGCGGACTGTCTGCGGGACGGCAGGCGTCCGGTGGGAAAAAACGGGAGAAGGGCTCCGGTTCGAGATCCTCGTGCCGGAGGGCACGCGGTCTTTTGCCCATGTCCCCGTTGACGGAGTCAACGAGGAGATCCGCTGCGGCGGGGAGCTCGTATGGAACGGCAGATTCCTGAACGGATCCCCCGATGTGACGGGTGTTGCCGCGGACGGACGGTACGCGGTATTCAGCCTTCCCCACGGCCGGTACCGGTTCGATGTCGGACCGCGCTCCGCGGCATCCGGGGAGAAACATGCAGCGCCGCCTGCGGCGCTGAAGCAGAAAGCGCTGCCGCTTTGACAGAGACAACAGGCATGGCGTTCGGCAGGGTCATGGTACGGATAGGTAGGGTATGAAGAAAAAAATCAGTGTGCTTTGCATCATTCTTCTCCTGGGGGCGGTTTTACCGTCCTGCCTTGCCGTGCTGCGCCCTGCGGCCGCGGAGGAGATCCGGTCCGATCATTCCGCTGACAGCACGGTGGAGACCGTGACTTCGGACAGCACGGAGGAGACCGTGACCGCGGCGCCGGCGGTTCAGGACACATCGTTCCGCAAGATGCCGTACGACGGTTACCTGGATGAGCACGGAAGCGTGCCGATGGCGCCGCGGGAGATCCTCCTTGACGCCGGCAGCATCAGCGGAAGCGGATCCGCGGAGATCGTCAGCGACTTCGAAGGCAGGCCCGGCCAGGCGGTGAAAACGGACGAAGACGGATTCGTCGAATACCGGCTGGATGTTCCGGAAGACGGGCTTTACAACATCAATGTGGAATATTATCCGATCAAAGGGAAGGGATCCAGGATCCTGAGGACGGTGGTGATCGACGGAGACATTCCGTTCGAAGAGGCGAGGGAGCTGGCCTTCAGCCGGATCTGGACCGACGAGGCTCCGATGACGCAGGATGCCGAAGGCAACGACATCCGGTCCAGGCAGATCGAAGCGCCGTCATGGTGTGCGGAAGACCTTGAAGATGCGGAGGGTTATTATGCCGAGCCGCTGAAGTTCTTCTTTTCCGCCGGTGAGCATACGCTCCGCTTCGAATCGGTCAAGGAGCCCATGGTGATCGGCAGCATCCGGCTGTACACGGCAGAAATCCTGCCGTCCTACGAGGAAGTCCTTGCCGGATATGAGCAGGACGGAATCACCGCGGCCGCCGGCGAAATGATCAAAGTCCAGGGGGAAGACGCCGTTTACAAATCCGACTCGATGATCTATCCGATCTTCGACCGTTCCTCTCCCGCAACCGAGAAATCGGATCCTTCCGTGATCCGGCTGAACACGATCGGCGGGAGCAAGTGGCAGTTTTCCGGGCAATGGATCAGCTGGAATGTGGATGTGCCGAAAAGCGGCCTGTACGTCATCGCCATCAAGGCGAGGCAGAATATCGTCAACGGAGCATACAGCACCCGGAAGCTGATGATCAACGGGAAAGTGCCGTTCCGGGAAGCTGCTTTCATCCAGTTCGACTACAGCACGGAATGGACCATGCAGACGGTCGGCGGGGACGGAACGGATTATCTGTTTTACTTCCATGAAGGCCGCAACGAGATCCGCCTGGAGGCATCCCTCGGCAACCTTGCCACGCTCCAGCAGCAGGTCCAATCCTGCATGTCCGCGCTGAACGACATTTATCGGAAGATCCTGATGATCACCGGACCCGTCCCGGACATTTACAGGGATTACCAGTTCCACAAGCAGATCCCGGAAGTACTCAAGGATCTGTCGGAGCAGAGCGAGCGGCTGAAGGGCCTGTACGAAGACTATATCCGGATCACGGGGCAGAACGGCGAGCAGGCCCAGATCCTCAAGAAACTGTACCTGCAGACACAAGCCATGGCGGACGACCCGGGCAACATCGCGGGCCGGTTCATGTCTTTTAAAAACAACATCGTCGCGCTCGGCACCTGGACGCTGATCGCCAAACAGCAGCCGCTCGAGATCGACTATCTTGCCGTCGCGCCGCCCGGATATCCGATGCCGAAGCCGAACGCGACATTCCTGGAACAGGCCTCCTTCTCCATCCGGGCTTTCCTCGCCTCGTTCTTCAAGGATTACAACTCCGTTTCGGGCAGCACCGCGGAGGGAGAAGCGGACATCCGGGTCTGGCTCGGGAACGGCATCACCGGGGGCCGGGACCAGGCTCAGGTCCTCAAGAAAATGATCGAGAACGAATTCACGGCGGTCAACGGCACCCGGGTGGACCTGCAGCTCGTGTCGATCAACGCGCTGCTGACGGCGACTCTTGCCGGCAAAGGCCCCGACGTGGCGTTGACCCTGTGGGGATCCGACCCGGTCAATTACGCGGTGCGGAACGCCGTGGCCGACCTGACGCAGTTCCCGGACTGCGCGGAGATCACGAAGCGGTTCATGCCGAGCTCGCTCGTGCCGCTTGAATTCAACGGCGGACTGTACGGGCTGCCGGAATCCCAGACCTTCTACATGCTGTTTTACCGCAAGGACATCCTCAGCGACCTCAGCCTGGAAGTTCCGCAGACATGGGACGATGTGATCACCATGCTGCCGGTCCTTCAGAAAAAACAGCTCGATTTCGGGCTGCCCCAGGTCATCGGCGACACGGTGGGCCTCGGATTCGGAGCTTATGTGATGTTCCTGTACCAGAACGGCGGCAGCCTGTATGAAGGGGACGGGATCGCGTCAGCCATCGGAAGCGACAAGGCCGTCGATGCCTTTTTCCAGTGGACCAAGTTGTACACCGATTACAATCTGCCGCGCCAGTACGATTTCATCAACCGTTTCCGGGTGGGTGAAGTGCCGATCGGCATCGCGGACTACAACACCTACAACTACCTCTCGGTTTTCGCGCCGGAGATCCACGGGCTGTGGGAATTTGCCGGGGTCCCCGGGATGCGGCAGGAGGACGGGTCGATCGACCGGTCGGTCGGCGGGTCGATCACAGCCTGCTCCATCATGTCGGACACCAGAGATAAGGAGGCATCCTGGGAGTTCCTGAAATGGTGGACCGGCAAGGACGCCCAGACGGAATTCGGTCTGGAACTCGAAAGCATCATGGGCACGGCGGCCCGGTATTCGCCGGCCAACATCGAAGCGCTGTACCAGATCCCGTGGTCTAAAAAGGATTTCACGACGATCATGGAGCAATGGAAATATGTCAAAGGCATCCCGGAAGTTCCCGGAGGGTATTTCTCCCCCAGGCATATCGACTTTGCGTTTAAAAAGGTGATCATCAACGGGGAGGACCCGGGCGAATGCATCGAGGACGCGGCAAAGGCGATCAACATCGAGATCACGGCCAAGCGGATGGAGTTCCATCTGAAGACCAGATGACGGAGCAGGTATCGTACTATGGCGGAAGCGGCAATGAAAAATAAAACAGGACGGAACAGGACACCGCTGTGGAAGAGGATCGCGCGGAACTACACGTGCTACCTTTTCATGGCGCCGTTTGCGGCCATCTTCATCGTCTTCGTGATGATCCCGGTCATCACGGCGATCCTGTACAGCTTTACATCGTTCAACGTCCTGGAGCCCCCCGTATTTTCCGGATGGACGAATTACCGGAAGCTGTTCCTGGAAGACGACCTTTTCATCATCGCTCTTAAAAACACCCTGACGTTTGCATTGATTCTTGGACCGGGCGGCTATCTGCTGAGCCTGACCTTCGCCTGGTTCATCAACGACCTGTCGCCGAAATTCCGGGCGTTCATGACCCTGCTGTTCTATGCCCCCGCGCTTTCCAATATCTTCGTGATCTGGAAGATCATCTTCAGCGGGGACGACTACGGGATCCTGAACGCCTACCTGGTCAAGCTCGGGATCACCTACGGGCCGATCCTGTGGCTCCAGGACCCGAAGTACATGATGGGGGCGGTCATCACCGTGCTGCTCTGGGCCAGCATGGGGACAAGCTTTCTGGCTTTCATCGCCGGCTTCCAGACGATCGACGACTCGCTGTATGAAGCGGGAGCCATGGATGGCATCAAGAACCGGTGGCAGGAGCTCTGGTTCATCACGCTGCCGTCCATCCGGCCGCAGCTGATGTTCGGGGCGATCATGAGCATATCGGCTTCATTCGGGATCGGCGACGCGGTCACGGCGATGGTCGGCTTCCCGAGCCCGCAGTACGCGGCACACACCGTGGTCCATCACCTGCAGGACTACGGGTTCATCCGCTTTGACATGGGGTATGCCTGCGCGATCGCGACCCTCCTGTTCCTGATCATGGTGGCGACGAACAAGGTGATCCAGAAGATGCTGCAAAAAGTGGGGACATGACGATGCACGGCTTTCTCAAAGAACGAAAAGTCAACCGGTCGCTGGCAGGAAACATCTTCCTGTTCATCTTCCTGTTCCTGTGCGGCGCCTTTACGGCGCTCCCCCTCGTGTACGCGGTCGTGACGGCGTTCAAGCCCCTCGACGAACTGTGGATGTTCCCGCCGAGCCTGATCATCGTACGCAATCCGACCCTCAAGAACTTCACGGACCTCTTCAACATCATGTCGAATTCCTGGGTGCCGTTTTCGCGCTACATCTTCAACACGGTCTTCATCACGGCAGCGGGCACGGCCGGCCACGTCATCTTCGCCTCCATGTGCGCGTTCCCGCTGGCCAAGCGCGATTTTCCGGGCGGGAAGCTTTTCTTCAACCTGGTCATTCTCTCCCTGATGTTCAACGCGTCCGTCACCACGATCCCGAACTACCTGACCATGGCGAAGCTCGGATGGGTGGACACCTACTACGCGCTGGTCATCCCGGCGATCGGGATGCCGCTCGGCCTGTACCTCATGAAGCAGTTCATGGGGCAGATCAACGACTCGATCCTCGAGTCCGCCAAGGTGGATGGCGCCGGCGAATGGAAGCTGTTCTGGAACATCGTCATGCCGCAGGTGCGGCCCGCCTGGCTGACGATCATGATCTTCTCCGTGCAGGGGCTGTGGAACATGGCATCCAGCAATTACATCTACAGCGAGCAGCTGAAGACCCTGCCGTACGCCCTTTACCAGATCATATCGGGCGGGATCGCGCGAGCCGGCGTCGGCGCCGCCGTGACGGTCATCATCATGATCGTCCCCATCACGATCTTCATCATTTCGCAGAGCAACATCATCGAAACGATGACCAATTCAGGGATGAAGGAGTGACGGCGATGAGAACGAAAACCGGCATCCTGATCCTTCTCCTGACCATGAGCCTCGCGGGCGGCAGATCCTACGCGTTCGAGCCGTACCGGAACTACACCTACGGAAGCGATTTCAAGCCCTATGCCGAACCGCAGGCCTATATCCCCGAGGGAACGATCAACGGACGTTCGCTCGGGATCGGCGATTTCAGCGGCCCGTCCGACCTGTGCATCGCGCAGGATGGCCGGATCTGCATCGCGGACACGGGCAATGACCGCATCGTGATCCTGGACGCTTCCCGGCACTTCATCCGGGAAATCAAAAAATTCGCGAACAAAAACGCGGAGGACGGATTCAACAAGCCGCAGGGGGTGTTCCTTACGGAAGACCAGGGCATCTTCGTCGCGGACACGGACAACAAGCGGATCGTGCAGCTCGATGACGAAGGGAATCTGCTCCGGATCTATCCGGAACCCGTCATCGCCGTCAGCACCACGAATTTCGAATACAAACCCATCCGGGTCAGCGTGGACAAGGCCGGACGGCTGTTCATCGTTTCGATGAACGTCAACCAGGGCATGATCGAGCTGGATAAAGAGGGCAACTTCATCAGCTTCTTCGGTGCCACGAGAGTCCGTGCGAGCTTTGCCGACCTTCTGTGGAAACGGATCCTGACCCAGCAGCAGATCGACACGGGAGTCCTCCTGCTGCCGACGGAATACAGCAGCAACGACATCGACGGCGAGGGATTCGTGTTCGGGACGGTCAGCGCGACGGGCGAAGGCGGCGGGGGCGGGGCGCGGTCGATCCGCAAGCTCAACCCGACCGGCATCGACATCCTCCGGAGCACCGGCCTTACGGATCCCATGGGAGACGTCAACACGATCTACGAGAACAACTCGCTGGTCACCTCGAAGCTCATCGATGTCTGTGTCGGTGAAAACGGGATGTACAGCGTCCTGGATCTGCAGAGGGGGCGCGTTTTCACCTATGATTACGACGGAAACCTATTGTACATATTCGGGGCGCTCGGAGAATCCCTCGGGAGCTTTTCGTTTCCGAAAGCCCTTGATTCGGACGCGGAGCACCGGTTCTATGTGGCGGATGGCGTCCTGAATGAGATCATCGTTTTCAAGCCGACCGCCTATGCCGGGATGGTCGACGCGGCTGTGCGATACCAGTACGGCAGGGAATATGCAAACGCGGAGAATGAGTGGAAGCAGATCCTGAAATACACGGCCAATTCGGACATCGCCTACATCGGCATGGGGAAGGCGCTTCTCCGGCAGGGCAGTTATCAAGAAGCGATGTCCTACCTCAGGCTCGGAAGCGACAGGGCTCTTTACTCCAGAGCATTCAAGGAATACCGGAAAGAGCTTTTCAACGATTCCTTCGGGTGGATCATGACGGCGGTCAGCGCCGCCGCCGCGGCTGCGGTGATCCTGAGGTTCGTGCGGAAGATCCGGAAAACGCGGAAAGGGGGCCGGTGAAAATGGAAGTTCTGAACAGCCTGAAATACTCTTTCTACATCATTTTCCATCCCTTTGACGGGTTCTGGTGTTCGAAGCGGGAGAAAAGAGGCAACGCGAAGGCGGCAACGATCCTTCTGTTCCTTGTCGTGCTCACCTATATCCTGATCCGGCAGCTGACCGGGTTCATCTTCAACTACAACGAGCCGAAGGACCTGAACATCCTGTCGGAGACCCTCAGCGTCGTCATCCCGTTCCTGCTGTGGTGCATCGCCAACTGGGGCATCACGACCCTGATGGACGGCGAGGGGACGCTCCGCGACATCTACATCGCGTCCGCATACGCGCTGGTGCCGCTGATCCTGATCAACATCCCCCTGATCCTCCTCAGCAACATCATCACAGTCGAGGAAGGGAGCCTGTACTTCGTCATCAATTCCTTTGCGGTGATCTGGTCGGCATTCCTCATGTTCATCGGGATCATGACGATCCATCAGTATTCGATCACCAAGACCCTGGTGACGATGGCCATCGCCGTCGTCGGGATGGCCGGGATCATTTTCCTGGTGCTGCTGTTTTTCGCGCTGATCCAGCAGTTCATCAATTTCCTTTATATTTTCTACAAAGAATTCGTGCTGCGAATGCTGTGAAAGGACCGGCAGGGAATGAAACGAAGAATTGAACCGATCATCGCCATCCTGTTGCTCCTGACTTTCCTGACGGGGCCGTTTGCCGGCGCGGGCGCGGAAGGAACGGCTCTGCAGGGCGCGGAGGACGATTTTGTGACCGTAAACGAGCTGGACGGGACCCTCAAGGGAGGGACCGGATTCCAGCTCATCGAGCAGAGCGGCGATCTGGAGCTGTATGCCGATGGACAGACGACCGAAATTGCCGTCAAAGTGCTTTCCACCGGGGAAATGTGGTACTCGAACCCCCTGGACCGGGACCAGGACCCGGTGGCTGAACCGTACAACAAGCAGAAGCTGTCTTCCCAGATCGACCTCATCTACAACAATGAAGCGGACAAAGCAAGCGGGATGAACAATTTCGCCGACGCCATCGACCTCGGCCAGTTTGAATTCGCGAAAATCGACCAGGGATTCCGGGTCACGTATGAGATCGGGAAAAAGAGAAAAATCTATGTCGTGCCCCAGATCATCACGGCGAAGCGTTTTGAGGAAACCGTCCTGAGCAAGCTGGACGATGCGCAGCGTGAAGATCTGCTGGCCCGGTACAATTTTTACTCCCTGCCGGAGATCGAATCGGAGGATATCAAAAAGGAATTGCTCGCGAAATTCCCGAGGCTGGCGGAAGAGGACATCTACGAGCTGCTGCCGAACCTGGCGGGGTTCGTAATGGAAAAACTCGAGACGATCGTCTCCGGCACCGGCTACACCTACGCGGACCTCGTGCAGGACAACGAATACAACGGGGCCGAAGTCCCGGTGCCGCCGACCACGTTCAAGATCCCGGTCGACTATACGATCGACGGCGAAAGTCTTTTGGCATCTGTCCGGACAGAGCACATCGTGCATCCGGACGACGTGAAAATCACCGACCTCCGGTTCCTGAGCTTTTTCGGCGCGGCGAACATGACGGAGGAAGGATACCTGTTCGTGCCGGACGGATGCGGGGCGCTGATCCGGCTCAACAATGGGAAAAGCGGCCTTCCGGTTTATAGGACACGGTTATACGGCGAAGACCAGACCAACATGTCGGAAGACCGTCTGAAAATAACGCAGCAATCCTATCTCCCGGTCTTCGGGATGAAGAAGGGAAACAGCGCGTTCCTGGCTGTCATCGAAAGCGGCGATGCGATCGCCTCGGTCAACGCCTCGGTCAGCGGCAAGCTGAATGGCTACAATTACATCTATCCATCCTTCGAGCTGACGACGAAGATGAAAATGAGCGTCCCGTACTGGCGCACCAACGATATGAACATTTTCCAGAAAAGCCGCTTCGACCAGGACCTGAGCGTCCGCTATTTCTTCCTGGACGGCGAGCAGGCGGATTATACCGGCATGGCGCTGAAATACCAGGATTACCTTCTGAAGCGGGGGCAGATCCGGAAAACGCCGGCCGGAACGTCGCCGTTCTACCTGGAGCTGACGGGCGGCGTCGAATACAGGGAATCCATTCTGGGGATCCCGGCGACGCCGGTCAAACCTCTGACCACGTACGCCGAAGCAGCCGAGATCATCCGGAAGCTGCACGACGGGGGCGTCGGGAAGGTGGTGCTGCGCTACACCGGCTGGGCCAACGACGGGATCTGGAATTCCGCGATGAATCGCATCAAGGTGCAGCGGCAGCTGGGCGGCGCGAAGGGGCTGGAAACGCTCCGCGGCGAACTGGACGCAAGCGGGGACGCGATGTTCCTGGATGTCGACCTGCAGCATATCTACAAGCAGACGATGTTCGACCGGTACAATGCCCTGTTCGACTCCCCGAAGACGATCCTCGGAGAAGCCGCGTATAATTCGAGAAACAACATGGCGACGGGAGCCCGGGTGACCAAAGTCAGCCTTGTGACGCCCGGCCTGTATGAAACGTATTCCGCCTATGTCCTCCGGAGCCTCGGCCGGCTCGGGATCCGCGGGATATCTCTGGCGGCGATGAGCCGGGAACTGTATTCGGACTTCAACAAGAAGAACGTGATCGATCGTCAGGACGCGTACGGGATCATCGGCAGCGTTTACCGCGCTTATGCGGAAAATGGCTTCTCCATCCTGGCGGACAGAGCGAACGCGTACGCACTGGCCGACGCGTCCTGCGTGACCGGCATCCCGTCCGCCTCAAACCGGTTCTACTGCGTCGACGAGGATATCCCGTTCTACCAGATCGTCCTGCACGGCATCGTCCCCTATGCGGAAGAGCCCGCCAACATGAGCCCGGATTACGAAACGGCTGTCCTGAATATGATGGAAACGGGATCCGGCGTCTTCTTCAAATGGATGTACATGCAGAACAAGGAACTGAAAAAAATCGACACGGATCTTTATGCCGTTTCCTACCGCGAGTGGATCGATGAAGCAATCGGGCTTTACATCCGGGTGAATGATACCTTGTCCGAGGTTTCGGACGCGAGGATCATCGGGCATGAGAACCTGGAGAACGGCGTCACCGTGACACGCTTCGACAACGGGATCACCATTTATGTCAATTACGGCACCGAAGCGGCCGCGGCCGGCACGCTGGAAATCCCGGCCCGGAGCTGGAAAATCGAGAAGGGGGCAGCGGAATGAAAAAGCAGAAACGATCATCGCTTGCTTCCCAGAACGCGCGGGCCGGATACCTCTTTTCCCTGCCCTTCCTGATCGGTTTTTTCATATTCTTCCTTTTCCCGGTCCTTCAGTCAATGCTGATCAGCTTCCGGACCGTTTCGGCGTCGGAAAGCGGCATGGTGCTGCGCTTCGTCGGTTTTGCCAATTATTTCAAGCTGCTTTTCCAGGATCCCAATTTCCTGCGGAACAACCTGGCTGGCACCCTGACGACCCTGTCCGTGAATTTCCCTTCGATCCTGCTGTTCAGCTTCTTCATCGCCGTGATCCTGAACCAGAAATTCCGCGGCAGGGGATTCGCCCGGATGATGTTCTTCCTGCCGGTCATCATCAGTTCGGGCGTCATCATGCTCGTACAGAACAACCAGGTCCAGCAGGTGACGCTCAGCTCCATGACCGCATCGGCGACGTCCGCCGAAACAGGTGTCACGCAGATCACGAACGCCGTCATGAACCTGGTCCGGTCCATCAAGCTCAACGCGGGCATCATCGGGTTTGTCACAAGCGCGGTATCGAGGATCTACGACATCACCATCTCGTCCGGCGTCCAGATCCTGATATTCCTGGCCGGCCTTCAGACGATTTCACCTTCGCTGTACGAAGCATCCAAGATCGAAGGGGCATCCGGTTGGGAAAATTTCTGGAAGATCACGTTTCCCATGATCAGTCCGCTGATCCTCGTGAACGCGGTCTACACGATCGTCGATTCCATGAGCGGGCTGTCGAACGGATTGATCTACCGGATCTATTCCACAGCCTTCGTGTACGGAGATTTCGGCTACAGCGCCGCGATGGGGTGGGTCTATTTTACGATCATCATGGTCATTCTGGTCGTCTTCCTTGCGCTTGCTTCCAGACTGGTCTATTACGAGAACGATTGAAAGGAGGTGAAAAAAATGAGAGCAGGCAATCCATTCGTCCGCAAAATAACCAGAGCGCTCAGCATCGACAGGTTTTCCGGCTTCATCTGGAGCATCTTCCGGATCGTGCTTTTCACAGGGCTCGCCTTTATCATCATCCAGCCGCTGCTGATCAAGCTCACCACGTCGTTCAAGGACATTACGGATCTGTACGATGAAACCGTTTTCCTGATCCCGAAATCCTTCACGCTGTACAACTACCAGCGCGTGATACGGTTTTTCGACTATCCGGTCCGCTTTGCCAACTCGGCTCTGTTCTGCACCGCCGTATCGCTTCTGCAGCTGATGAGCTGCACGATGGTCGCGTACGGAATATCAAGATTCCGGTTCAGGGGACGAAGGCTCATTCTCGGGATGGCGATTTTCACCATGGTCATTCCTCCGCAGGCGGTCCTGCTGTCCCTGTTCCTGCAGTTCAAATATTTCGGGCCCGTCACCCTGCTGTCTCTCGGCATGAAGCTGAAAGGGATCAGCTTCATCGGGACTCCGGCTCCGATGCTCCTTCTGTCGTCGTTCGCCGTGGGGTTTAAAAACGGCCTGTACATCTTCATGATGCGGCAGTATTTTAAAAATCTGCCCAAAGAACTGGAGGAGGCAGCGTATATCGACGGCTGCGGCAAATGGATGACTTTTATCCGGATCATGCTGCCGGGGGCGTCTTCCCTGCTGGGGGCCATTTTCCTGTTTGCCTTCGTATGGCAATGGAACGACTATTATTACTCGATGACGCTGACCCCCGGACTGAATATATTCACGACGGTGTTTCCG
>CAZDPQ010000055.1:0-15794 GCA_964507305.1 uncultured Oscillospiraceae bacterium | reverse complement strand
GTGGTTACAACAGATGCAGGCCAACCATGGGTACAGGAAACCGGATCGTTCAGCATCGACGTTGACATCAGGCACAAGCACACGAGGCCGAATGGATACGGACAACCGGAAATCCGGAATGACACGTTCATTGAAAACGGCCGGACCCCCTGGTGCTACCGGGCATGTGGAAGCATGGTCCAGCCATCCGACTCCGACACGTCATATCCGAGAATATGCGCGCACCGCGGCTTCACGACCGTCGCGCCGGAAAACACCATGCCCGCGCTGGCCGCGGCGGTGTCCCTCGGCGCCGACGAAATCGAGATCGACCTCTGGCCAACCGCCGACGGCGAATTCGTCATATGTCATGACGATACGGTCGACCGCGTGTCCGACGGGACCGGGCTCATCCGCGAAATGACCTGGGATGAGATCAGCCGCCTCGATTTCGGCGTGAAATTCTCCGAAGCGTTCCGAGGCCTGCACATCCCCCGGTTTGAAGACGTCCTGAAAGCCTTTTCGCGGCAGGTCATCATTAATCTGCATATCAAATCGTATGGAAAAGTCCTCGAATACGACCCCGATCATTTCAAGAAAATCATCGGGCTGATCGAACGGTACGACTGCAGCGATCATGTGTACATAGCAGGGGAGGAGGACGTCCTGCGCACCGCCCTCCGGCTCGCACCCGAGATGAAACGGTGCTGCATCGACGGCACGCAGGACTACACGCTCGTTGAAACCGCCATGCAGTATCAGTGCCAAAAAATCCAGTTGTTCCGAGACCGCTATACGGCCGACATGATCCGGAAAGCCCGCAGCCACGGGATCCGGTGCAACTTTTTCTGGTCGGACGATCCGGAGGAAGCGGCCGAACTGCTTGAAAGCGGAGTCGACACGCTGCTGACCAACGACTACCTGCGCGTGGCGAAGGCCCTCGGAAAATACGAAGCCGTCCATCCCGGCCGTCCGGCTCGCCGGACCCCGCCAAATGCGCCGCACACCGCGGCGGCAAGGAGCGAAAATGGACAAGGATAAAGAAAACCGGACAGACCGCATCCCGTCGATCGACTGTTTCCGCGGCTTGAGCATTATGTTGATGGTGATCGTGAATTACATCAACGGCATTCAGGGGATACCGGCATACCTGAAGCACGCGCCCGACATCGGACTGACCGTCACCGACCTCGTCGCACCCGCGTTCATCTTCGCGATAGGCCTGACCTACCGGCTGTCGTTTCAGAAGAGGATCGAACGGGACGGAGCGGGGAAAACCTATATGTATTTTCTGATCCGCTTCCTGGCGATCACCGGCATCGGCGCGATCTACACCGCCGGGGCGGCGATCGCGGAACCGTCGGAAGCGGTCGGCGCGTGGGGAGTCCTGCAGGCGATCGGCGCGGCGGGACTGATCACGCTGCCGCTGATACGGACCGGGACGAAAACCCGCCTTGCCGCAGGACTTGCTCTTCTGCTGGCGTACCAGCTGCTTCTGGACCGGTTCTGGCTTCCGCAGGTCCTGGTGTCCGCCCACGGCGGACTGTACGCCGCGCTTTCATGGGGCAGCCTCCTTCTGCTGTCCACCGCACTGGGCGACCTGTTCCACAAAGCGAAAGGATACCGGCTCCCCTTCGCGGCGGCATCGGCGGCCGTCCTTGCGGTGGGCCTGCTGTCATCGCTTCTTTTCGCCGTAAGCAAGCACCGCGTTTCATTCAGTTATGTCCTGATCAGCGCAGGCATCAGCGGCCTGGTCCTGTTTATCTTCAACGCGTTCCTGAAGCGGACGGGAGCACAGCTCACATTTTTTCAGTGGTGGGGAAAAAATCCCATGCTCCTCTACATCCTGCACATCGTGCTGCTCGGCGTGACATGGCTCCCCGGACGGGAAACGTGGTATGTATCGGCCCCGTTGTGGTCCGCAGCCCTGCAGACAGCCACATTCTTCGCGGCGCTGAGCGTCATGGCATGGAAGCTGGATGAGAAAAAAGTGTATTTCAAAATATGACCGCATCATTCGGGCGAAGGAAGGGATGGTTATGAAAAAGTCATGGAAAGCGATCTTCATACCGGTACTGATCCTGGCATTGCTGGCCATGCCTTTCCTTTTTCTCAGGGAATACATTGCCAATTATTCCATCAAAATCCAACTCAAGGATATCAAAGACACGTTTGCACATACCCGCCTGCTCGTTTTCGCGCCGCACAACGACGATGAGATCCTGGGTGCCGGGGAATTGATCGCCAAGGTGATCCGGAGCGGCGGCGAGGTCAAGGTCGTCCTGATGACGAACGGCGACGGCTTCAAGACCGGGGCCGAGTTCGACTACCGGAAACTGGACCTCAAACCGGCGGATTACATCCGGTTCGGCTATCTCCGGCAGCAGGAAACCATCCGCGCACTGACCGGGCTCGGCGTCGATAAAGACAACATCATTTTCCTGGGGTATCCCGACGGCGGGCTGAGCCGGCTATGGGACAATTACTGGGATGCCGGCAGCAAATACTACGATCCGCTGACGCAGGTCAACGAATCGCCCTATGACAACAGCTTCACGAAAAACGCGTCGTATTGCGGGGAAAGCGTGGTTTCGGACATCGGAAAGATCATCGTCGGATATCAGCCCGACCTTATCGTCTGCCCGGATCCGAATGACGCACACCCCGACCACTGGTCGACCTACTGCTTCGTGAAATACGCGGAGACCGCGATAAAATTCACGCCGGCCAAGGAATGGCTGTATCTGGTCCATCAGGAGGAATGGCCGGCTCCGATGAAAAGGCGGCCGCGGATGTACCTCGTGCCGCCCGCCCAATTGGCGGGAAGCGACACGGTCTGGATGTCGCTGCCGCTCACTCCGGATGAAGTGCTCCAGAAAGAGCGGTCCATCAAGGAATATAAAAGCCAGACGACGGTCCTGCACAAGATCCTTTTCTCCTTCGTCCGCAGAAATGAGTTGTTCGGGGTCCTGCCATCGTTTCCGTTGGGAATCGAGCCGGACAGCACGCAGCTCCTCCCTCCGGATCCCGCCGACAGGGTGATCTCCTCGCCGCTGCAGTATTATACGCTTCTCCAGATCGACAAGAGTGCGGCGGTCTCCGCCGTTTACGCAACGCTATCGGAAAACGCGGACATCAGCGTCATCATCGAAATGAAGGGCGATATCAAGGACGATATCGATTACCGCCTCGGTCTGATCCTGTTCGGAGATCAACAGGCGACGGACCTCCGGCTGACCGTCCGCGCCGGTAAAATCGCCGAAACGAACCTGACGGCCGGTTCGACGATCACGGCCGGTGACATCACGTCATCCCGGGACAAGAATTTTCTCGCCATCACGATACCGGCGAAAGGGTTTCCCTCTCTGGAGCACCTGTTCCTCAATGTCATGACAACGCAGGGATCTTTCAAACTGGACCGGACCGCCTGGCGAATGATCGATATCACGGACCGCGCGGCAGCCCCGACGGCGAAGCCGTAAAAATGGATCGCGCGGCAGGAGGCGCACGCCCTGTGGATTGGGAAAAGGAAAGCACGATGTTCGACCGGGCGGCGGAGTACTACGACACCTTCCGGCCGGGCTACCCCGATGGAATCATCCGGACCCTGGTGCGCGAAACAGGCATCGGCGAAACGTCCCGCCTGCTCGAGATCGGCGCCGGAAGCGGAAAAGCGACCGCCTTACTGGCACCTTTCCGCTGCAGCATTTTATGCATCGAACCCGGACACGATCTGGCCGAAAAAGGCCGCTTGAATTTCCGGGACCGCCACGGGATCGAGTTCCGCGAAGCCCGTTTCGAAGACTGTGATGTCCCGGATGAGCATTTCGACGTCCTTTTCGCGGCGCAATCCTTTCACTGGGTGCCCCAGCCGGCCGGGTTCGTGAAAAGCGCGAAAGCTCTGAAGCGCCGGGGCCATCTCGCCCTGATGTGGAACATGTACATCACCTATCCGAACGACCTCGACACCGAACTGCTGCAGCTCTCCGGAAAATACGGCGGCTTCGCCGACTTCCTGTCCGAAAGCGAGTGCGAAGACCGGATCGTGTCGATCCAGGCTCAGATCGAAGGCTCCGGTCTGTTCGAACGGCCAGCCATCCATCGTCAGCTTTGGAACCGGCGCTACACGGCGGACGACTATTTCGGCTTCCTGCTGACCGGAAACCGTTTTCTCCAGAAGCCCCTGCCCGAAAAGCAGGCCGCCTATGAAGATCTCGTCCGACTGTGCTGTAGGCACGGCGGAGCGATCGACCGGCCCTACCTCTGTGTGCTGTACATCGCCGGGAAGAAATAAGCCTGTTCCGCTCAATCCTCCGCCGCTTCCTCTTCCGTAGGGAACCAGTCCGCGGTGCGGTTGGCAATGGCCACGAGCGTAAGCATGACCGGGACTTCGACCAACACGCCGACGACGGTGGCGAGGGCGACAGGGGAGGTCGGTCCGAACAGGGAAATGGCGACGGCGACCGAAAGCTCGAAGAAATTCGAGGCCCCGATCATGCCCGCGGGCGCGGCGATGCTGTGGGGAAGCCGGAGCTTCCGGCTCGCGTAATACGCTATGAAGAAAATCAGGAAGGTCTGGAGGGTCAGCGGAACGGCGATCAGGATGATGTGGAAAGGATTGCCCAGGATCACATCGCCCTGAAAGGAGAAAAGGATCACAAGCGTGAGAAGCAGGCCGGTGATCGTGACATTGCCGAACTTCGGAAGGAACACGTTGCTGAAGTGATCGATCCCTCTGCGCCGGATGACCCGGAAGCGCACCAGCATGCCCCCGGCCAGCGGGATCACGACGAAAAGCAGCACGGACAGAAGCAGGGTCATCCAGGGGATCGTGATTCCGCTGATGCCCAGCAGCAGGGCTACGGTCGGCGTGAAAGCCACCAGGATGATCAGGTCGTTGGTCGCCACCTGGACGACCGTATAGGCTGCATTCCCTTTGGTCAGGTAGCTCCAGACGAAAACCATCGCCGTGCAGGGGGCGGCGCCCAGCAGGATCGCTCCGGCCAGGTAATCCTTTGCAAGATCGGGGGCGATCCAGGCTTTGAAAACGGCAAGGAAGAAAAAGGCGGCGATGGCGTACATCGTGAAGGGCTTGATCAGCCAGTTGGTCACCCAGGTCACATAGAGGCCCTTCGGATTTCTGCCGATGTACCGGATGCTGGCAAAATCCACTTTCATCATCATCGGGAAAATCATCAGCCAGATCAGGATCGCGACCGGGATGGAAACCCTGGCATATTCGAACCGGCCGAGAAACGCCGGGACGGCCGGCAGAAAACGGCCGATCAGCACCCCGGCCGCCATGCAGAGGATGACCCAGACACTCAGATATTTTTCAAAAAAACGGATCCCGGCATTGCTGTTCTCATCACGGTTCATCGGTCAGCACTCCTTCTTTTCGCGCATGGCCTGATAGAAACGACTGAGATTCTCAGGCAATCGATACGGCTTGCCGTCATCCGGACGATCCGCGGCAGGCGCGGCGCCATACACGGCTTTCAGGATCGCGTCGACGATCATGGCTTTCGGCGGCTGCGTGTACTCGATGCCCTGCCAGGTCCATACCCTGCAATCGACCGCGTCGCCGCAAAGATCCCCGCAGGATTCGCAGAGGCTTTCCCTGACATCCAGTGCGATATCGCGGCCGTCGACCCGGATCGTGGGCGAACTGGCGAACCGATGACGGACGGCCAGTTCCTCTGTCGAGACATTGATTTTCGTTACGAGCACCTCGATCCCGGCGGACTCCAGGACCTGCGCGACGTCGCGGACCGCCTCCTCCAGCGCCGAATCCGTCCCGCGGCAGCGGGTACAGACATCCAGATCCAGGAAAAGAAAATCGATGCGCAGCTGCCTTCCGGCGGCCGCGCCGGAGGGCGCCGCTGCCGCCGCCGGGCCGGTCCCGCAGCAGCCGGGAGCAGGACAGCATCCATTCCTTGTACCGTGAAGTCCGATCCATTTCTTTCTCATTTTCCCGACCCTTCCCTTCTCCCGTACGGCTCCCGGTTCGCTGTTCGTATCAATACATTATATCAAAAAACGCCTTCTTTGACCGGAATCACGCCGTTCCGCGAAGCACCCGGCAAGAAGGATTGCACGGGCAGCGGCCAGCGCAGCGGATATCGGTGATTGCCTGCGTCGGGTCCATACGATATAATTCAGCTATATCTGAAAATCATCCTGAATAAACGTGCCAACGGACGCAAAGGGACCATATTGCCCATGAATACCATCCGCCGTCTTTGGAACTTCAATTTCACCGTGCTCTGGCAGGGACAGCTTATTTCCGATTTCGGAAACGCGGCTTTCGCCATCGCGCTAGGCTTCTGGGTGCTGGACCGCACCGGGGGCGACACCGCCCGGATGGGCATCATCGAAGCCGTCTTCGCCATCCCGGCTGTCCTGCTCGGGCCTTTCGCCGGTGCCGTTGCCGACCGTTTCAATCGCAAATGGATCATCGTCCTGGCCGATTTCCTCCGCGGCCTGATCTTCACCGCCATGGGCGCCATGCTCTTTTTCGACATTTTCCCGTTCTGGGCCATCTACCCGCTCGCCATCCTCACCGGCATCTGCGGCGCGTTCTTTTCCCCCGCCATTTCCTCCTCCATCCCGGAAATCGTCCCGCCGGACGACCTGTCCCGCGCCAACTCGGCCCGCGGCCTGTCCTCCTCGCTCACCGGCCTGCTCGGCAGTTCGCTCGGCGGCTGGCTGTTCGCCGTGCTGAAAGCCCCGCTGATGATCCTCCTGAACGGACTGTCTTTCCTTTACGCCTCCATCACGCAGCTGTTCATCCGCATCCCGGCGGCGCGCCGCGGGACCGTCCGGAAACAGATCCTGCGCGACATGGCGGACGGCATGAAATTCACCTTCCGCCATCGGGGCATCCGCACGCTGATTTTCACCGGCATGTTGATCAACTTCTTCGCCGTCGCGGGCATGACGCTCCTGACGCCGCTTTTCAACGGCACGCCGGGGTTCGGCGTGGCCAACTACGGCTACATGATGGGGGCGATGATGATCGGCTCGGTGGCCGGCATGCTCCTGCTGTCGGTATTCAAGGTCAAGCCTGGCCGGCGGTCCGGTCTATTCGGCGCGTCCGTGATGATCATGGTCTGCGCGCTCCTGCCGATCAGCTTCATCCGCACCGTGGCCTGGCTTTTTCCGCTGGCCTTCATCGCGGGAATCACCAACGCCGTCGTCAACACGCTGCTGCAGACGGTCATGCAGATCACGGTGCCTTCCGGGGACCGGGGAAAAGTCTTCGGGCTCCTCGGCACGTTGATGCAGGGGCTGCAGCCCATCGCCATGGCGGCTGCCGGACTCATCGCCGGCCTTGCCGGCGTGCGCCCCGTTCTCGCCGTCTCCTTCTCGATGATGATCCTCGCCGCGCTGCCCCTGCTGTTCGACCGACCCTTCCGCGCGTTCATCGACAGCGGCGTCAGGCAGGATAATGAGGTTGACATTGCAGCAGAAGAATGATAAAATTAATTTACCTTAGAGGTAAAGAGGCATGACTTGCGCATTGTATACAGAACCAATCAGCTGGAGAAACAATGTACCCAATACTCGGCGGCAAAACGTGTTCATGGTGATGCGATCGCGTCCAGGCTTCACCAGCGGATCGATCAGCTCCGTGCAGCGGATTCCGTTGAAATGCTTATACAATATCGGGTCGGCAGATGCCACCCCTTGACTGGAGACCGGAATGGGCAATATGCAATGGATCTGGTCCATCCATACAGATTGATTTTCGAAAAGACGGCATATGGCATCGATGTGATTTGTGTCATAGAAATAGCAGATTACCATTAGGTGAAGAGATGTTTTTGGAGGAAATCCATGACGAAAGAAAATGATATTATAGCGATTCCGCCCGGAGCCACCATCCGTGAGCAGTTGATCGACCGCAGGATGAAGCAGAAGGAATTCGCTGCCCGTATGGGGTTGTCCGAAAAACATGTCAGTCATCTGCTGAATGGCAAGGTTGAGCTGACCCAGGATGTTGCTCTGCGGCTTGAGGTGGTTTTAGGGATACCGGCAGGATTTTGGAACAATCTGGAAGCGATCTATCGTGAAAAAATAGAGCGGTTGAATGATTCGAATTTTCCCGATTCAGAATGGGAGATCGCATCGAGGTTCCCATACGCGAAGATGGCAAAATCCGGCTGGGTAAAGACGACCCGTGAGAAGAAGCAGAAAGTGATGGAACTGAGGAGGTTCTTTGAAGTCGCACGATTGGATTATCTTGGAGATCGGCAACTCTCCGGAATCGCATGCCGCAAATTGGGCAGCAATGATTCCAGTGACTATTCACTGATCGCCTGGACCCAGAAAGTCTGTATTGAAGCTCGGAAAATCAAGTGCGGCCCTCTGAATATCAGCAAGCTTGAGACATGGATACCCGAATTGAGAAAAATGACCACATGGACTCCCGACAAGTTCTGCAGGGTCCTATCGTCAACAGCAGCAGGATATGGTTTAGCCATTGTTTTTTTACCCCATATAGACGGCAGCTATTTGCACGGTGCGACATTCCGCGATGGCTCCCGAGCCGTGATGGGGCTTACAGTCCGCGGGAAAGATGCGGATAAATTCTGGTTCAGCCTTTTCCATGAGCTCTATCATATCATTTCCGGAAGCCGGACCTCCGGTCAAAATGCGTTGACTGATGAGGAAAGTGCTGCGGATAATTTTGCCAGGGATACCCTTATGCCGCCAGACCAATATCACAAGCTGATACAGCAGCCGCTTTCCGAGCAGCGTATCGTCCGTTTTGCACAGGACATCGGCATAGCTCCCGGGATCGTAGTCGGGAGACTGCAGAAGGAACAAGTCATTCCATATACGCGTTATAACCAGCTGAAGGAACGATATGCACTGCGCGAGTCTGTGGAAGGATCCATGTAATGGATCTGTTTTTAGTCAATTACCGGCATTCCGGCAGCGAGCCATTGAAGAGCATCACACAGCTGCCCAGAGATGATGCTTTCCGGGTAGCGGAGAAGCTGTACGGCCAGAGCCAATGCTACGCCCACCGGAGGTTCGGCCCGGATTTCACGTCCTATTATGAATACCGCTTGAAGGTAGAGCAATGGCTGTATGACAGCTTTCTCCAGCTCGGAGGGAAACCGCAGACCCGGCATCCTTTCTACTTTGTCTTGCAATATTGCGATGCCTTTTGCCGGAATTTCGGGGAGAGCGTTGAAGTGCGGCTCCCTCTGCAGGACATCGATCCCTCGGATATCAGTTTCACATTCGGGGACAGCATGGCTCAGATGGAGACTTCTGCGATGGAACCCTTGTTTCTGAGGGATACGCTCTACGAATCGATCCGTTCCTGCGATAATGACGTAGACCGATTTCTTGCAAGCATCCGGGACCCGTATGTCTGTATCGAAGCGCAGCTGTGGACGGATCGGTATTTTACTCATCCCGGCACGAATCCGGCGATTCCTTTCACCCCTTGATGAACCGGTCGATTTTCTTCTCATCCGCCGCCGGATTCAGTCGGACGCCGCTTCCGCCATGGCGATGATATTTTCAAGCGGCACATTCGGCAGCACGCCTTCGTGGCTAGGGCTGACAATGTAATTCGGCCCGAAAATCTCTCGCAGCCGAAGCACTTCCTCGCGCACTTCAGCTGGCGTGGCGTGCACGAGCAGCTGCTGGGTGTCCACGCCGCCCATGAACGCGAGATCCTAGCCGAACTCCCGCGCCAGGGAAGCGGCATCCATGCCGGCTGCCAGGGCCTGCAGCGGGTGCAGGGCATCCGCGCCGGCGTCGATCAGGTCCGGGATGATCGGCAGGATCGAGCCGCACGAATGGAGGATCACCTTTTTGCCGTGTTTTTTGGCAATGGTGATCAGGCGGCGGTATGTCGGGAGGACAAAGGTCCGGAACATTTCCGGGGAAATCAGGAGCGCGCGCTGGGTGCCGAAATCGTTGCCCATGAAAACGGTGTCGAGATCCCCGCCGATGTGATCCAGGAACCGGTCGCCGCACTCGGCATAAAAATCCGCGACCCGGCCGGTCACGGCATGGACGACATCCGGATCGGTGTACATTTTCACGAAATAATTTTCCATCCCGAAAAAATCAGCCGTGATATGGAAGAAACAGCTCCAGAAGCCGGAGAAAACCGCGAGATCCGCGCGAGACCGGACCGCAGCCGCGATATCCGCGAAGTTGCAGAAATCCGGGTCCGGCCACGGATACTTCGCCACATCCGCCACGGAATCGCACTCCGCGAAGATCCCGGCAGCCGACCCTTTGTCTTTACGAAGCGAAATGTCCGGGAAAGCAGGCAGCCCGCCCGGATGCCTGTAGGCTCCGTCCGCCGGAAGCCACCGGCAATCATCCCCGAGCCGGACCCGGAGCTCATCCATGTCCCGGCACCCGGACCGCTCCAGGTAGATCCGCTCTGTCTCCGGCACGGGTTGGCCCAGCCAGAGACCGGCGGAACCCGTATGGATCCGGCCGAGGATCTCCGCGATTTTTTCCCGATGCGTCATGTCTGGACATCCTTTCAGGCACCCGCGCAGGCGCCGCCGCCTGCATGCGGAACGAAACGGACTTTCCTTTATCGTACGTCAAAAGTCGCCGGGATCCAATAGACCCCGCTAACGAAGGTTTGCACAAAACAAAGGTTCGCGGAACATGCGGCAACTGGGGCGCAGAGGTTTCACGATCCAATGATTTACGGATAAATCTGGAAATTCAGGATTCCGGTAAAATCAGGCGTCCCATCCGTTCATGCGGTCCGGGATCGGCCCGTCCAGAAGCGGATCGCACGTCTGGATCATCCAGGCGTCAAGGATACCGCGCATTTCCTCCAGGACGTCTGCATAGGCAGGGTCGCCGGCCCGATTGCGGTATTCGCCCGGACCGCTGCGGATGTCGAAAAGCTCTTCGGAATCGCGCGGAATGGGGCAGGGAGGAAGCATGAAGTCATACCAGTCGGTATAGGTTTCAGCAATTTCTTTGATTTCATCCTTGTACCAGGGGCGCGTCGCGTCAGTGTCGAAATAGCGGATGTAGTGGAAATCAGTGGACCGGACAGCCCTGGTCGGATCATAGCCGATGCGGCTGCCTTCGGGAAGGGGCAGGTATGCAGGCACTCCGCCGTGGTAATTGCGCTCGGTGACGATATAGGGATGCGGAACATAATCCCGTCCTGCCAGGAGGGGATAAAAGGATGATCCGTCCATCGTGTCCGGGATCGGCAGCCCGCAGGCTTCCAGGATCGTGGGGGCGACGTCGGTGTTCCGGATCAGGCAGTCGGACGTCCTCCCGGGCGGGCATCCGGGAGCTTTCACAAGCAGAGCCGTTTCCACGCCGCGGTCGTAAAGGGTCGTTTTCGCCCGGTTCGCGGCGATGCCGTGGTCCGTGGTGAATATCACCATCGTATCGTCCCACAGGCCGAAACGATCGAGTTCCCGGAGAAATCCGCCGATCTTCCGGTCCGTGTAGGTGATGGCGGCGTAAAACCGCGCGAACTCGTGGCGGAACGGCATGAAGTCGGGCATCCAGTCCGGGAGGACGATGTTGTCCGGATCCTCTTTCCCGTACCATCCCTTGCGCTCCTCATTGTAAGAAACCTGCTCCATCCAGTTGGTGCAGTGCACCTCGTGGATGCCGATATTCAGGTAAAAAGGAACCTCTTTCTGACGAGTTTCGAGAAAAAGAACGGCCTGCTTCAAGGCACTTTCGGCATGCTCCTTGTACGGATCATCGACAAAATCCTTCATTTCAAGCCGGTACCGGTTCGCCTTGTCGTCTTGGCGTTCGTGCTGCATGCCGCAGTGCACGGTCATGTATCCCGCGTCGTTGAGATGATCGACGATGGTTCTTGTCGAACGAGGCATGCTCCACCCGAAATTCACCAGGCCCATCAGGCCGTTCCTGTGGGCGGTCATTCCGGTCATCGCGCACCCGCGGGACGGGGAACATGCCGGCGACGAGCAGAATGCCTTGCCGAACTTCATGCCGCGCGACGCGAAATCATCCAGAAACGGTGTCCGCACCGGCTCGCCATAACATCCCAGAAACCTTCCCCAATCGTGACAAACGATATAGATGATGTTCAAAGGGCAGCCCTCCCACCCGCATCATATCATGATACGGCTGCGGAACCAAGGAACGAATGTTTCACGGATCTGATTTTTTGTTGCCGGGATCGGCGGTAAGGATCAGTTCCATCCGCCTGCGCTGGGTCGTCATCCCGACGCTTTCGTAGAACCGGATGGCGCTTTGATTGAATTCCCAGACGTTGAGGTCAATGTTGTATACCCCGATCTCCCGCGCGTACGCTTTGACCGCCTCAAACAGGATCCTGCCGACCCCTCGTCCCCGGCACTCCCGGTCGACGCAGAAATCGTCGATGTAAAGGGTAAAACAATCGTTGAACACCGCGTGGGCGGCATACCGGACGATCATGCAGAAGCAGTAGCCGACGACCCGGCCATTCTCGTCCGCCGCCACGAACACCGGACGATTCTCGTCCTTCAGGAGAGCCGCGAACTCGTCGCCGCTGTATTTCCGGCTGCCGGCTTTGAACATATCCGGCCTGCCGTTGTGGTGCAAAGCGGCGATATCGGTCAAAAGCTCGCCGATCCTGGTGCTGTCGCCGATGCCGGCCCTGCGTGTCTGGATGGTCATGATCCTGTCACCTCGATTGCTTGTGTTTTCCTCGTTATACCACATCGCGCGGAAAGGGACAAGCACAGGATGGACGGATACAGGGTTGCTTTCAGAAAAGAGGATTGAAATAAGGAATACGTGATATAATCTGTAGACAGGATGATCCTTACGGAAAGACCGGCCGGTTCACGGTCTGCGGTTTATGAAGCAGGAAGGTTCGATGATGAAAAAGCTCTTGTCGGTGTTGATCTCCCTGGTCATATGCATTTCAATGTCATCCAGCTATCGGTTTCCTTCCCCCGCACCCGGATCGTCTGCGCCCGCATCGCAGACGCGCACATCCTCGGGATCCGGCACGGGGACATCCCTGCAGTCCGCATCAGAGGATCCTGCGAATCTTGAAAAATTTATCAGGATATTGCTGCTGGATGACCGTTCTCTATCGAATGTCTTCGGAATTCTCGGGACAGATTGCACGGTGAAACAGGACGGATTCTTCCGGGAATACGATTACGGCAACGGGGTGAGTTTTGTCGCAACCGATAGGTTTGAACCGTTTACGTTGACCATGGGTGAATTCTGCCGCGAAACCTATCTGCAGAACACGATCATCAGGACATGCGACATTTTTCCGAATCCCGGCGATGAGATTCTAATCATCTATGATGACAGCCTGTATAACAGGCTGATGATCGTCGATCCTCAGACCCTGGATGTCCTGGGTTCCTACTACACGGATTACCTGACGCTCGATGCCGTTGAAACTGGTGATTTTATCCATGACGGAAGCGCACAGATTTATCTCTGCGGTTCCGGAGATGGGGTCATGCTGAACGGCATCTACCGTTTCGGAACGGATGATATCGAACTGCTGTACGACAAGGATTCCTTTACCCGGTATGCTGATTATGTTAAGGCAGAGATCGTCGGCAATGAATTGACCTTGAATGTGAAAGCCGTTGATGGTTCGGATGAATTTCATTCCCTTCTGCCTGAAAGGCTGTTCGGCGAAAAGAGTGAAGTGCAGGACCGGAATACGCTGCTGTCGATCGATAATCCGTGGAGCGTGGTCCTGGAGGATGGGGTCTGGCATATTTCAAGCAATTATGTCGTGAATCTGAATGTGGTCGAATATTATTACGGGCCGCCGACTCTCGAAGAAGTGGAAGACAATGAGATCCTTTTCAATGACCTTGCGAAAATCCGTATGCGGATCGATATCCGAGGCGGGAAACCGGAGATCCTCGAAACCGTCACGCAAATTAAATATGACGACCCGTCTCTTCTTGCGGCGCCGCCTTTCAGCGAAGAGGAGGGAGGGCTGAAGGATGGTCCGATGCTCGGGATGGGCCCGGATGAAGCGTGCCTTGCGCTTGGCACCGATATCGCGGATTACGAAAATTCCGAGTCCATCGAATACAACGGGGTCACGCTGTTTGAGTTCTGCTGCGAAATCGTGAACATCCGGGTGGATCAGCCCGGATATGCGACGGGAAGAGGGCTGAAGGTGGGCAGCAGCATCCGGGAAGTGGAACAGCTGTACGGCAAACCGGACATCGGTTTCGCCGAAGATGGCGAAGTGGAATATCAATGCGTGTACGGACCGGATGGCAGTCAGACGATCGATCCGCTCCGGGGGCTTTGGATCGAATACGAGGATGGTCTGGTCCATTCATTTGCCGTATATCAGGTCATACTGGATTGACCGCACCGCTTTGCGATGATCTCTTCCATCCGGCCGGCCTTGGCTTCCATATCCTCGACGAGGCGGAATTGCGTCCGGCAGCGGTCGAGATTATGGTGCTCCCGGTGGATTTTGAAATAGGTGTCGCCGTTCAGGTAATCGGTCAGGAAGCGGATCCCGCACTCGAACGTCATGATTTTCGCGCCGGCCGCAAGGCTGCGCCGCTCCTGCTCCGTAAGGAACTCTTTTGCGACGCTCAGGTAGCCATCCGCGTACACCTCGAAAAGCCGCAGGCTCATCGACACCTGCGACAGGTCGGTTTCATCCTCGGCCGCCGTGCTGGCGCCGAACCGGATGCTGTCGCCGAAATCAAAGCACGCCGCGCCCGGCATGACCGTATCCAGGTCGATCACGCAGACGCCCCGGCCCGTCACGGCGTCGAGCAGGATGTTGTTCAGCTTTGTGTCGTTGTGCGTGACGCGCAGCGGGAGGCTTCCCGTTTCGAGCAGGCGGGCCAGTTCGCCCGCCATGGCTTTGCGTGCGAGTGCAAATTCGATTTCGGCGCGCACGGCGCGGACACGGCCGGCCCGGTCTTCGCGGATCGCCTGCTCGAGTGCCCGGAAACGCGCCGGGGTGTTGTGAAAATCGGGGATCGTCTCTGCCAGGCTGCCGGCCGGGTAGTCCGCGAGCAGACGCTGGAAGCGTCCGAATGCTGCGCCGCTGTTGTAAAAGTCCTGATCATTCCGGCAGCTCTGGAGGGTCAGCGTGTTCTCGATAAAAATGTACATCCGCCAGTATTCGCCGTCTTCGTCAAGGTAATAGGGCTCACCGCCGTCCGCGAGAATGACGGTCAGCGTCTCCCGGAGGGGGTCGCCGCCGGCCTCGAGGATCTTTTCCTTTAAAAACTCCGTGACGCCCCGGATGTTGCGCATCAGCCCCGGCGGATCGCGGAAAACATTCCGGTTGATCCGCTGCAGGATCATGCGGTACTCCGATTTGCCGTCGTCTGCGATGGCGGCTGCATCGGATGTGCTGTTTCCCGTAAATGTAACCGCGTATGTGTCGTTGATATGCCCTTCGCCGTACGGCACGGCTCCGACGAATGCGTCCCGTGTGATGAAATGCCGTGCGATCGATCGAAGATCCATGGCTGCAGCTACCTTTCCGTCCGGTCGGGGCCGGGCTTTCGCCTGTTCCGGCGACCGGATCCTGTCATCACTATAGAACGGCAGCCTCTTTTCATCTATGGAAGATCAGGCTATAATTAGCACTATCGTACATTTCGATGACGATATTCCTATAGCGGCCGGTCTTACGAGCCGTGACGGCCGGACGGGCAGGCGATCGTGCGGTCAGGCGGACGGATGGCGATTGTCAAACGAGCGAAGGGGCGAAAGGACTGGGGAAGTCTATGGAAAAGGAAAGCATGAAAAGGGAGGAGCGCGCCGAGCTGCACTCGATCCTGAAGGAGCTGCACAATCTTTCCGGGTTC
>CAZDPQ010000054.1:0-15951 GCA_964507305.1 uncultured Oscillospiraceae bacterium | reverse complement strand
ACCACCAACGCCGTCATATACAAGAATGTCTACACGAAAGTGCTGAAGGTCATCGATGAATATCAGAAAGAAGGCTTCACACCCCCCAAAGTCGCGTTCTACACGCATTCGCGCTCGATCGACACCGTCAAGCAGCTGTATTATTCCCTCTACAAGAAAAACATCTATCCGGACACCTGGTACTACATGAACGGAAAGCCGATGATCATCGGCTACACCTCCACCCTTCTCGACAAGCAGGAGGCGAATTCCCGCGGCGACACGAGCTATAGCCCTGCCGAGCTCCCGCAGGAGATCCTGGACTTTTTCTTCTTCAAGAAACCCCAGTGGCCGTTCGACTATGTGTACCAGGATGGTTTCCCGTGGATCGAATGGAAATTCCCGCAGCCGCTGCATGGCAACATGATGAGCGTCACGGTCGCAAGCCACCCGGCCTGTCCATTCTCCACGTCCCTGACCAAGGGCGCGATCAACTGGGGCCGCGGATGGGATCCCGTCAAGCAACAGAACATCAGCGCGGACGTCGACAAGGGGACCTTCTTCCAGGCGCAGTGGGATAATGCGATCCGGGTCAATCCGGACCTGGTTTTCGTCGGCGGATGGAACGAGTGGATCGCCTACAAGCAGATGTACAACGGCGAATACATGCTGTGCGATGCGACAAGTAAAGAATACTCCAGGGATATCGAGCCCATGAACGGCGGATATCAGGATGCATTCTACATCCAGCTGATCAAAAATGTCCGCAGATACAAAGGGGTTTCGTCCGTCCAGACCGCTTCACCGGGCAAAACGATCGACATCCACGCGGGCACGGACCAGTGGGCGGATGCCGGTACCCTCTACCGGGATGTCGGCAAGGCGAATTATGCCAGAAACGAGTATTCCGTCACCACATTGTACAAGTATATCCAGGCCGCCCCGCGTAACAACCTGCAGGAAGTCAAGGTCACCGACGACGGCACGTCCCTGTATTTCATGATCACCTGCGAAAACGACATCTCCGCCTACGACGGGAAGGCTAACTGGATGAATCTTTTCGTGAGTGCCGGCAGTCCGTCGCTGAGGAGCTGGGAGTGCTACGATTATGTCATCAACCGGAATCCATCGGGCAGCAAAACAAGCATCGAGAAGCTCCGGTCCGATTTTACCGGCCAGACAGCCGGTGAAGCGGAATATAGTGTTTCGGGAAAAGTCCTTCAGATCAAGGTCCCGAAAGCTGCTCTCGGCATCACGTCCGGGACATCCTCGATCTATTTCAAGGTATCCGACGGGGTCCAGAAGCCTTCCGACATCATGGACACCTACGTCACCGGCAAGTCCATGCCCATGGGACGGCTGAGCTACAAGTACATCCTGCACTGATCCGGGATCTTCCGGACGAGGGTCCCGTCCTGTCCGTCCGGTCCGTATCGCAGCGTCAATCAAAAACAGCCGCGGAGCCTTCATCGCTCCGCGGCTGTTTCATCTTTTCCACCGTCCGGGGAAATTTTCTGCTGCCGCTTCTTCAGCCCTTCTTCGCGGCGATCGCCTCTTTGGCGCTGCGGACGATCTCGGCTGCCGTCAGCCCGTACTCTTCCAGGAGCTCGGCCGGCTTGCCGGATTTCCCGAACTTGTCGCGGATCCCGACCATTTTCACGATGCAGGGCGCGGAGGATGCCGTCACTTCCGCGACCGCTCCGCCGAGTCCGCCGAGGATCGTATGCTCCTCGGCCGTGACGATCGCTCCGGTCTCCCTGGATGCCGCCAGGATCAGTTCCCGGTCGATCGGCTTGATCGTATGCATATCGGCGACCCTGGCGACGATCCCTTCCGCCGCAAGGATGTCCGCGGCCTTCAGGGCTTCCTGGACCATCAGGCCCGTCGCGAAGATCGTGACGTCGCGGCCTTCGCGGAGCACGATACCCTTGCCGATCTCAAACTTCAGGTCCGCCGCATTGTACACATCCTCGACGGCAAGCCTGCCGAGCCGGACATAGAACGGGCCCTCCGTGTCGATGGCTGCCCGGATGCAGGCCCTCGTCGATGCCGCATCGCATGGCTGGATGACCGTCAGGTTGGGGATCGAACGCATGATGGCAAGATCCTCCACACACTGGTGCGATGCGCCGTCTTCGCCGACCGAGATGCCGGCATGCGTCGCACAGACCTTCACATTCAGCCGCGGATAGCAGGCTGAATTCCGGATCTGCTCGCAGGCCCGCTCGGAAGCGAAAATCGCAAATGTGCTGGCGAAAGCGATCTTCCCGCACGTCGCCATGCCGCTGGCCGCAGCAACCATGTTGGCTTCCGCGATCCCCATATTGAAATGCCGTTCGGGGAAGACTTTCTTGAATGTTACAGTATATGTGGATTTGGACAGGTCTGCGTCGAGGACCACGATCCTCTCATCCGTACCGAATTCGGCCAAAGCCAGTCCGTAGGCTTCCCGGGTCGCTGTTTTTCCCATCTTACACCTCCTGCAGTGCGGCCAGCGCCGCATCGAGCTCGGCGATCGCCAGGTCGCGCTGCTCTTTCTTCGGCGCCGAACCGTGCCACCCGGCCTCGTCGGTCATGAAGCAGACCCCCATGCCCTTGTGCGTTTCGCACACGATCATGGTCGGCTTGCCCTTGACAGTCTTCGCTTCCTGGATCGCATCATAAATCTGGTCGAGATCATGTCCGTCGATGACGATCACATTCCACCCGAATGCCTTGAACTTTTCGCTCACGATCTCCGGGTTCATGACCTTCTTGATGTCGCCGTCGATCTGGAGACCGTTGTGGTCGCAGAACGCCGTCAGATTGTCCAGCTGATAGTGCGCTCCGGCCATCATGGCCTCCCACACTTCACCCTCCTCCAACTCGCCGTCCCCGAGAAGCGCGAAAACGCGGTAGTCCTTCTTGTCGAGCTTGCCCATCATGGCCATCCCGACGGCCGCCGAAATGCCCTGTCCGAGCGAACCCGTCGACATGTCGACACCCGGGACGCTTCTCATGCTCGGATGCCCCTGCAAATAGCTCGTTGTCTGACGGAACGTGACCAGATCCGCTTCGGGGAAAAATCCTTTCCCGGCGAGCGCCGCATACAGTGCGGGCGTGCAGTGCCCTTTCGAAAGGACAAACCGGTCCCTGTCGGGCCAATTCGGATTGCGGGGATCGACCCGCATCTCAGCATGATACAGCACCGCCAGGATGTCCGCGCTCGAAAGCGATCCTCCCGGATGTCCGGACTGTGCGCTGAACACCTCTTCGATGATGTTCCTGCGCATCCTGCACGCGAAAATGCCGGTTTCTTTCTTTATTCTCGAATCCATATTGCGGCTCCTTTCCAACACTCGTTCAATTATAATATAGGGCCATCCGGTTGACAATTGCGAAAACATGCATATTCACATGCATTTGAACGCCGGCCGCGGGCTATTTCACTAGACCCGTCCAAGCAGGTAGTTTTCGATTTCGACGATCTCCTTCGCATCGGTGTAGACCCGTGGGATCCTGCGTCCGATCAGGCAGGTAACCTCGTAATTGATCGTCCCCATCAGCGACGCGATTTCGTCGACACCGGGCGCCCCGTCGCGCGGATCCCCGAATAAAATGACCTCGTCCCCCGTCCGGATCGCCGTCTCGGCGCCGGTGATGTCCGCCATGCAGGTGTCCATGCAGATCGTCCCGACAATCGGGTATCTCCTGCCCCCGATCATGACCTCCGCATGGTTGGATAGCGTTCGCGAATAGCCATCCGCGTAGCCGATGGGGATCGTAGCGATGTCTGACTCGCGTTCCGTGATGAATGTCCTGCCGTAGCTGATGGACTGGCCTTTTTCCATCTTCTTGATCAGGACGATGTTGGCCTTCAGGGTCATAGCCGGCCGGAATCCGAGTTTCGGCGCGGATACAGACGGCGAGGGTGACATCCCGTACAGAAGGACGCCGGCGCGGACCATGTCCAGCTGCATCGAGGGGTAACGGATCGCCGCGGCGCTGTTGCAGACGTGCTTGATCGGGATCTGGATGCCGACCCTTCCAAGTTCGGTGCAGATGCTCATGAACTTCTCGAACTGGAGATTGGTGTACGCCGGATCCACTTCGTCAGCCGACGCGAAATGCGTGTACAGCCCTTCGATCACGATGTTCTTCAGCGCACCGATCCGGCGGATCTGCTTGACGGCATCGAATCCGGACAGGAAGCCGACGCGGCCCATGCCCGTGTCGACCTTGATGTGGATCCGCACTTCTTTCCTTGCTCTCACACCGGCTTCGGACAGTGCCTCCGCGAGGTCCATGCTGTACACGGTCTGCGTGACATTGTGACCGATGATCTCGCCGGCCCAGCGGGGATCGGTATACCCGAGGATCAGGATCGGGACCTCCACACCGTTCTTCCGAAGCTCGATCGCCTCGTCGAGCATGGAAACGGCGAGGCGGGTCACGCCGTTCGCCAGGAGCACAGGGACGACCTGTTTCGTTCCGTGTCCGTACGCATCGGCCTTGACGACTCCCATGATCTCGGTGTTCTTGCCGACATAAGCCCGCAGCGTCTTGACATTGCGGGCAATGGAGTCCAGGCTGACCTGGGCCCAGGATCGGTTGGGCAGGTAATCATTCATCGGCAGTGCTCCATCCTTCCATACCGGCCTGACCGCAGCAATCCATGGCGGCGGGATCCCTCTCCTGCCGTCCGGGCCTGCCGGTGCGGATCTCCATGATCCGTTCGAAAGCCTCCGGGATGCGGGCGATCAGGTCCGTCGGGACCGCCGAATACCCGCCGGTCTTCCCGCTTGCCAGATCCCCGCACAATCCGTGAAAATAGACGCTGAACACGGCAGCCTCCGCAGGAGCGAGCCCCTGCCCGAGCATGGCGCCGATGATCCCGGCCAGCACGTCTCCGCTGCCGCCCTTGGCCATCGAGCTGTTCCCCGTCGTATTGATCCATGCGCTGCCGTCCGGCAGAGCGACCACGGTGCCGGCCCCCTTGAGGACCGCCACACAGGAATACGCTGCCGCCGCCGCCTGCGCTTTCCGGATCCTCGGCGACCCGGCATGCTCCGGCAGGAGACGGTCCATCTCCCCGGGATGCGGCGTGATCACGGGCAGCGGCAAGCCGCTTTGCGCCCTCGCCCGCATGGCGTCGCGAGCCCCTGCCGGATCCGCGGAAAGAATGTTCAGCGCTCCGGCATCCAGTACCAACTGGCGCGCAGTAGAAACGGCCCTGAAAACCGTGCTTGTATTCGCCTCGCCATTTGCCATCCCGGGTCCTGCGACCAGGACATCCGGACTCACGGGAAATCTGTCCAAATCCTCATAGACCAGGGCTTCCGGCACCTTCATCAAGCACATATCCGTAATATCAGGAGGGACGATGAGGTAAACCAGCCCGGCTCCGGCCCTCATGCAGCTCATCGAACAAAGGCACACGGCACCCGCCATACCCGCGGAACCTCCGAGGATACCGGCCCGGCCGAACGTTCCCTTGTGCCCATCCGCCGGCCGCTCCGGCAGAAGTGCCGCCGCATCGCGCATCGTGATCACATGCATCCCCGACGTGCAGGCCCCCGACAGCTCTTCAAGGCCCTCCGGCATACCGAGACGGTCGATCGTGACCGTACCGGCGTGCTTCCGTCCCGGATATCCGGCGATCCCGGCCTTGCACGCGATGAACGTCACCGTCTCATCCGCCGTCACCGCATACTCCGCGGCTTCGCCGGTATCGCAGTCGACACCCGAAGGGATATCGATCGATACGACCCGGGCGCCCCGGCCGCGGGCTTTCCGGATCTCATCAAAAACGCGAAGAACGGCATCGTCCGGCTTCCGCGTCAAATCAAAAGATGTCCCGAAGATCCCGTCGACGATCAGGCTTCCCGTACCCTCCTCGCCGCGGAATGCGTCCGCCGGGCCGGACGGGATGCCCAGCGCCTCGCAGGACCGGCTTATCCAAACCAGATCGTCCTGCCTCCCGTCCTCCGGGAAAACATCCCACAGCCGGACACGGATCCCCCTCGCGTGCAGCTCGCGCGCGCAGACCCTCGCGTCGGCCCCGTTCATCCCCTTGCCGGCAAAGACATCCGCCCCGCACCCGGCCCCCGCGCCCTCCAGGCACTTCCGGGCCGCCGCCATACCGGCACGCTCGACCAGAACGGACCGGGGGATCCCGATCCGGTCGAATATGAAATCATCGATGCCCGCGGCATCCCGCCTTGTCAGTGCGATCAAGGGAATCCTCCGCTGCGTTCCCATCGGGAAAGAATACGATTTCTTACAACATTCCCGGGAAAAGCCCGCTTCCCCAATTATAGTACAGATCGCCCGGAATAGAAAGAAGCCGCCCTTTTCAGGGCGGCTTCTTCGCCCATAACGGGGCGGCTTCTCATGCATCAATGCTTCGGGAAAAGGCTTGCCGGATCACTCGATGATCTTCGAAACGGTGCCTGCTCCAACGGTCTTTCCGCCTTCGCGGATAGCGAACTTCAGGCCTTCGTCCATGGCGATCGGGGTGATCAGCTTGATGGTCATGGTGATATGGTCGCCGGGCATGACCATCTCAACGCCCTCGGGAAGCTCCGCAATGCCGGTAACGTCCGTCGTGCGGAAGTAGAACTGCGGCCTGTAGCCGGTGAAGAAAGGCTTGTGGCGTCCGCCCTCGGCCTGTGTCAGCACGTAGACCTGGCCCTCGAAATGCGTATGGGGCTTGATGGATCCGGGCTTGACGATGACCTGCCCGCGCTCGACTTCGTTCCTCTGGATGCCGCGAAGGAGAACGCCGATGTTGTCGCCGGCCTGTGCCTGGTCAAGAAGCTTCCTGAACATTTCGACGCCTGTGACAACGCTGGTCCTGGGTTCGTCCTGGAGACCGACGATCTCGACCGGGTCTCCGACCTTGACCACGCCGCGCTCCACACGGCCCGTTGCGACGGTGCCGCGTCCCGTGATCGAGAACACATCCTCGACGGGAAGAAGGAACGGCTTGTCGATCGGCCTCTGCGGGGTCTTGATGAAGCTGTCGACGGCGTCCATGAGCTCATGGATGCACTTGTACTTCGGGTCGTTCGGATCGGTGCTGGTGCACTCGATGACTTCAAGGGCGGAACCCTTGATGATCGGGGTGTCATCACCGGGGAACTCATACATATTGAGGAGATCGCGGACTTCCATCTCGGTGAGCTCGATGAGCTCCGGATCCGCCATGTCGCACTTGTTGAGGAAAACCACGATGTACGGGACGCCGACCTGACGGGCGAGAAGGATATGCTCGCGCGTCTGGGGCATCGGGCCGTCGGCCGCGGACACGACAAGGATCGCGCCGTCCATCTGAGCCGCGCCGGTGATCATGTTCTTGATATAGTCGGCATGGCCGGGGCAGTCGACGTGCGCATAATGACGGTTCTTGGTCTGATATTCGACATGCGCCGTATTGATCGTGATGCCGCGGGCCCTCTCCTCCGGTGCCTTGTCAATGTTGGCATAGTCCACATACTGCGCTGTGCCTTCCAGTGCGAGGACCTTCGTGATGCCGGCGGTCAGCGTGGTCTTGCCGTGGTCGACATGACCGATCGTGCCGATGTTCACATGGGGCTTGTTTCTTTCAAATTTTGCCTTTGCCATTCCAACTTCCTCCTTTTTCGGCGGTGAAACCGAACATATCTGCAATTTTTCTTACGCTTTTGTCATTACCCTATTGTACTATATTTACCGGATTTATCAAGCCAAAAGTGCTTCCATCTCCCGATATTAAGGCGTTTTCGGACCCTCGGTCCGCAATTGCCTACTTTTTCAGGAGGTTGTCCATGATGTTTTTCGGGACTTCCTCGAAATGGTCGGTCTGCATGACAAATGTTCCGCGGCCCTGTGTCGATGAACGCAGCACCGTGGCATAGCCGAACATCTCCGAAAGCGGGACCTTCGCGGTGACCTGCTGCACGCCGCCCACGGCCTGCATGCCTTCGATCCTGCCGCGCCTGGCGCTGATGCCGCCGATGACATCCCCCATGTACTCCTCGGGAACGCTGATGTCCACGCGCATGATCGGTTCAAGAAGCACGGGATCGGCTCTGCGGCATCCGTCCTTGAACGCCATCGATCCGGCGATCTTGAACGCCATCTCGCTGGAATCGACCTCATGATAACTGCCGTCCACCACGGTGACGCGGATGTCCACGCACTTGTACCCGCCAAGGACGCCGTTGTTCATGGCTTCCTGGATCCCGGCGTCGATCGGCCCGATGAATTCCTTCGGGATGGCGCCGCCCACGACCTTGTTGACAAACTCATAGCCGAACCCCGGCTCCATCGGCTCGATGTCGATGAGGCAGTGGCCGTACTGGCCATGACCGCCCGTCTGGCGGATAAACCGGCCCTCGGCCCGGACCGGCTTGCGGATGGTCTCCTTGTAGGACACCTGCGGCGCGCCGACATTGGCCTCGACCTTGAACTCGCGGAGCATCCTGTCGACGATGATGTCGAGATGAAGCTCTCCCATGCCCGAAATGATCGTCTGCCCTGTCTCCGAATCCGTATAAGTCCTGAAAGTGGGGTCCTCTTCGGAAAGCTTCTGAAGGGCGGACTGCATCTTCTCCTGGCTGGCCTTGGACCTGGGCTCGATGGCGACGGAAATGACCGGCTCGGGGAAGTCCATGGACTCCAGGATGACCGGATGGTCCTCATCACAGAGCGTGTCGCCCGTGATCGTGTCCTTGAGGCCCACCACCGCGGCGATGTCGCCGGAATAGACCTGGCTGATCTCCTCGCGGTGGTTGGCATGCATCTGGAGCAGCCTGCCGATCCTTTCCTTCTTCCCCTTCGCCGTGTTGAGCACATACGAACCGGAGTTCAGCATGCCGGAATAGACCCGGATGAAACAAAGCTTGCCCACAAACGGATCCACGGCGATCTTGAATGCCAGAGCGGAAAAAGGCTGCGTGTCGGAGGCCGGTCTCTCTTCCTCTTCGTCGGTCTTGGGATTGATCCCGCGGATCGCGTCGACATCGAGCGGCGACGGCATATAGTCGACGACCGCGTCCAGCATCATCTGCACACCCTTGTTCTTGTAGGAAGAACCGCAGGTGACCGGCGTGATCCTGCACGCGATGGTCGCCCTGCGCAAGGCTGCCTTGAGCTCGTCGATACGGATCTCGGCACCCTCGAGGAACTTCTCCGTGAGCTCGTCGTCGGTCTCGGCGATCGCCTCGACCATCGCTTCCCTCCAGTGTCCGGCGTCTCCCAGCATATCCGCCGGGATGTCGCGCTCCTCGAACTGCTTGCCGTCCTCGGACGTATACACTTCGGCCTTCATCCTCATGAGATCGATGATGCCGCTGAAGGTGTCTTCCTTCCCGATCGGAAGCTGGATCGGCACCGCATTGGTATGGAGCCGGTCCTTCATCATGGTGACTGCACGGAAAAAGTCGGCGCCCGTGATGTCCATCTTGTTGACATAAGCGAGTCTGGGAACGCCGTAATGATCCGCCTGACGCCAAACGGTCTCCGTCTGGGGCTCGACGCCGCCCTTGGCGCAGAAAAGCGTCACGGCGCCGTCAAGCACGCGGAGAGACCTTTCGACCTCGACCGTAAAGTCCACATGACCCGGAGTATCGATGATGTTGATCCGTTTGCCTTTCCACTGGGCTGTCGTGGCGGCGGAGGTGATCGTGATCCCGCGTTCCTGCTCCTGCACCATCCAGTCCATGGTGGCCGCGCCGTCGTGGACCTCTCCGATCTTATACGTTTTCCCCGTATAGTAAAGGATCCGCTCGGTCGTCGTTGTCTTGCCGGCGTCGATATGGGCCATTATGCCGATATTCCTAGTATTCTCCAGCGAGAATTCTCTTGGCATCAAGGAAGCTCCTTCCGTCGGGTCACCATCTGTAGTGGGCAAACGCCCTGTTGGCGTCCGCCATCTTGTGCATGTCTTCTTTCTTCTTGTAAGCGTTGCCGGTCGAATTCACCGCGTCAAGCAGCTCGTTCGCCAGGCGTTCTTTCATTGTCTTGTCGCTGCGCGATTTCGCGTATTGCACGATCCAGCGCAGACCCAGCGTCTGCCGTCTCTCAGGCCTTACTTCGATGGGGACCTGGTAGTTGGCGCCGCCGACTCTCCTGGCCTTGACTTCAAGAACGGGCATCACATTTTCGAGCGCCTTCTTGAAAACTTCCAGGGGATCCTGGGATGTGCGTTCCTTGATGATGTCGAACGCCCCATAGACGATCTTCTGGGCCACGCCCTTCTTGCCGTCCAGCATGACGTTGTTGATCAGCTTGGTGACAACAACGCTGTTGTACAGCGGATCGGGCAGGACCTCCCTGATTGCAACATGGCCTTTTCTTGGCACTTGTCTTCCCTCCTTAACATGATATTCGGGACCTTCAAGCGGAAAGCCCCGACCTCACAGGTACTCACGCGGACCGTGTCAGTGCAGTATACCGGCCATAAAACCTTATGTCAGTGTACTGAACGTTCCTGTCCAACCTTATCCTTGAGATGATCACTTCTTGACCTTTGCCGCTTTCGGCCTCTTCGCGCCATACTTGGAGCGGCCCTGCAGACGGTTGCTGACTCCCGCCGTATCGAGCGTGCCCCGAATGATGTGGTAGCGGACGCCGGGAAGATCCTTCACCTTGCCGCCCCTGATAAGGACGACGGAGTGTTCCTGCAGGTTGTGCCCGATCCCCGGGATATAAGCCGTGACTTCCA
This sequence comes from uncultured Oscillospiraceae bacterium, assembly GCA_964507305.1. Lineage (GTDB taxonomy): Bacteria > Bacillota > Clostridia > Saccharofermentanales > UBA5734 > JAQVYV01. Next base: position 5,285 of record CAZDPQ010000054.1, on the reverse strand, counting down.
TCCCGTTCGTCAGGCGGACCCTGGCGACCTTGCGCAGGGCGGAATTCGGCTTCTTCGGCGTCGTGGTCTTGACCACGGTGCAGACTCCGCGCTTCTGCGGTGCGGTGATGTCGGTGGGGGTCTTCCTGAGGGTGTTCATTCCCCTGAGGAGCGCGGGAGCGGCAGCCTTGTAACTCTTGGCTTCTCTTCCCTCTTTGACCAGCTGGTTGAACGTAGGCATCAATACACCTCCTTTCCATCATGATGGTTTGCCGACCTTTGTACGAAGCTCAAAATCGACAAGCTAAAATAGTATATCACCCGGACCCCGCTTTGACAAGAGCAAAAACGGGCGGGCTGAAACAAAAAAACCGTGGTTTCCCATGGTTTTTCTGCCTGTCCGGCTGCTCCGGCGTCACGGGACCGATCGCCCCGCGAACCTGCCGCCGGACGTGTCAGACGATCGCGTATTCGTCCCGGACCGCCTTGTTTTCTTCGATGTCCGGCAGGGCCGTCACGTTGCGGTATTTGGGCATCCCGGTGCCGGCCGGGATCAGTTTTCCGATGATCACGTTTTCCTTGAGCCCGATCAGCGGATCGACCTTGCCCTTCACGGCGGCGTCCGTCAGGACCCTCGTGGTCTCCTGGAAAGACGCAGCGGAAAGGAACGAATCGGTCGCCAGAGAGGCCTTGGTGATCCCGAGCAGGACCCTCTTGCCCGTCGCTTCCGTCGTGCCGGCTTCCGCGGCTTTGCGGTTGGCTTCGCTGAAGTCGAACATGTCTACGAGCGTGCCTGTCATCAGGTCGGTGTCGCCGGGGTCGTCGACGCGGATCTTGCGCATCATCTGGCGCGTGATGATCTCGATGTGCTTGTCGTTGATCTCGACGCCGTTGTTCTTATAGACCTTGATGACTTCGCCGATGATGTAGTTCTGGACGCCGCGCACCCCCTTGACCTTCATGATGTCGTGGGGATTGACCGATCCGTCCGTGATCAGGTCGCCGGCTTCCACATAATCGCCGTCCTTGACATTGAGCTGCGAACCGTAGGGGATCGCATAGACTCTGGGCTGCTCCTCGCTGTCCCTGGGTGGCGTAATCGTGATGTCCCTCCGGCGCTTGGAGCTTTCCTCCACGCGCACCGCGCCCGAGATCTCGGCAAGGACCGCCTGGCCCTTCGGCTTGCGCGCTTCGAACAGTTCCTCCACGCGCGGAAGGCCCTGCGTGATGTCGTCGCCCGACGCGATGCCGCCGGTGTGGAACGTCCGCATCGTCAGCTGGGTGCCGGGTTCGCCGATCGACTGGGCCGCCATGATCCCGACGGCCTCGCCGATGCTGGCGGGCTCGTTGGACGCAAGGTTCATGCCGTAGCATTTGGAGCAGACGCCGTATCTTGAGTTGCAGGTCAGAACGGAACGGATCTTGACCTGAAGGATCTTCTTGTCTTCCGCTTTCTGCTCGGTGCACTTCTGGTTGTAGCTGTCGATCTGGTCGGCGATCGTGTCGACGATCAGCTCGCCTTTGCGGACGATGACCTCGCCCGTCGCGGGGTAGATCAGGTCCTCCGCCGCGTACCGGCCCGAAATCCTGTCATGCAGGGTCTTGACGATGCGCTTGCTGGTGCCGCCGGATGAAATCTCGGCGATAACGATCCCTTCGTCCGTCCTGCAGTCCTCCTCGCGGATGATCACATCCTGCGAGACATCGACGAGCCTTCGGGTCAGGTATCCGGAGTCGGCGGTCTTGAGCGCCGTGTCGGAAAGGGCCTTGCGGGCTCCGTGCGATGATATGAAGAATTCAAGGACGTTCATGCCTTCGCGGAGGTTGGACTTGATCGGGATCTCGATCGTCTTGCCCGACGTGTCGGACATGTTGCCGCGCATCCCGGCCAGCTGCTTGATCTGGTTGATGTTGCCGCGGGCGCCGGACTGGGACATCATGTAGACGGGGTTGAACGGCCCGAGGCTCTCCTTGAGGGCTGCCGTGATGGTGTCCGTGGTCTTGCGCCAGACATTGACCACCGCGTCGTACCGGCCGTCTTCGTTGAGCAGCCCGCGCTCGAAGCTTTTCGTAATGAACTCGACTTTTTCTTCCGCTTCTTCGATGTGCTTCTTCTTGACCTCCGGCACGACCATGTCGAAAATGCTGATCGAGATGCCGCCCTTGGTGGAGTAGCGGTATCCCAGGGACTTGATGTTGTCAAGGATCTGCGCGGTCGCGGAAATGCCCTGGGTCTTGATGCAGCGGTCGATGATCCTGCCGAGCTCATTCTTGCCTGTCAGGAAATCGCACTCGAGCCGGAGCATATTTTCGGGAAGTGTGCGATCGACATAACCGAGATCCTGAGGGATCACATTATTGAAAAGGAATCTTCCGAGCGTGCTCTCGACAAGGCCGGTCCTCATTTTACCGCCGACCTCTTTGCTGATGCGGATCCGGATCATCGCGTGCAGGTCAAGCTCATGGCTGTCCCACGCCATCACCGCTTCGTCGAGCGATGAGAATACCTTGCCTTCGCCCTGCGCGCCTTCCTTGACGATCGTCATGTAATAGCAGCCGATGACCATATCCTGGGTCGGCACGGTGACCGGTTTGCCGTCCTGCGGCTTGAGGAGGTTGTTGGCCGAGAGCATGAGGAAACGGGCCTCCGCCTGGGCTTCCGCCGACAGCGGGACATGGACGGCCATCTGGTCGCCGTCGAAGTCGGCGTTGTACGCGGTGCAGACCAGCGGGTGCAGCTTGATGGCGCGGCCTTCGACCAGCACAGGCTCGAAAGCCTGGATCCCGAGCCGGTGGAGCGTCGGCGCCCTGTTCAGCAGGACCGGGTGGTCCTTGATGACCTGGTCGAGGATGTCCCAGACGATATCGGTGGCGCGGTCGACGAGCTTGCGCGCGGTCTTGATGTTGTGCGCGTGGCCCTCCTTGACGATGCGCTTCATGACGAATGGCTTGAAAAGCTCCAGCGCCATTTCCTTGGGCAGGCCGCACTGGTGAAGCTTCAGCTCCGGGCCGACGACGATGACCGAGCGGCCGGAGTAGTCGACGCGCTTGCCGAGGAGGTTCTGCCTGAAACGGCCCTGTTTGCCCTTGAGCATGTCCGACAGGGATTTGAGTGCGCGGTTGCCGGGACCGGTGACCGCCCTGCCCCTTCTGCCGTTGTCGATCAGGGCGTCCACGGCTTCCTGGAGCATGCGCTTCTCATTCCGCACGATGATCTCGGGAGCGCTCAGCGAAAGCAGCTTGAGGAGCCTCGAGTTGCGGTTGATGACCCTCCTGTAAAGGTCGTTGAGGTCCGAGGTGGCAAAGCGGCCGCCGTCGAGCTGGACCATCGGGCGCAGCTCGGGCGGGAGGACGGGGATCACGTCGAGGATCATCCACTCGGGCTTGTTTCCCGACTTTTTGAATGCTTCGACGACCTCGAGCCTCTTGATGATCCGGACCCTCTTCTGTCCGCTGGACACCCGGAACTCCTCGCGAAGCTCCGCCGCCATCTTGTCGATGTTGATCGACTGGAGGATGGTCTTCACGGCTTCGGCGCCCATTTTGGCGACGAAGGCCTTCTTGCCGTACTTTTCGACCGCCTCGCGGTATTCCTTCTCGGAAAGGATCTGCTTGGGCTGGAGCGCCGTCTCCTTGGGATCGACGACCATGTATGACGCAAAATAGAGGACCTTCTCGAGCGCCCGCGGCGACATGTCGAGGATCAGGCCCATCCGGCTGGGGATCCCGCGAAAATACCAGATGTGCGAAACCGGGGCCGCAAGCTTGATATGACCGAGCCGTTCGCGCCGGACCTTGGACTTCGTGACCTCGACGCCGCAGCGGTCGCAGACGATGCCCTTGTACCGAATCTTCTTGTATTTGCCGCAGTGGCATTCCCAGTCTCTCGTAGGCCCGAAGATCTTTTCGCAGAAAAGGCCGTCCTTCTCGGGTTTCAGGGTCCTGTAATTGATCGTCTCAGGTTTTTTGACCTCGCCCCTCGACCATTCGAGAATTTTCTCCGGGGATGCCAGGCTGATCCCGATCGATTCGAAATTATTCATTTCAAACATGTAGTGTTGCTCCTTCCAAATCCTCAGCAGCCGCTCCCGGCTGCGAACGAAACCCCGGCCGCCGCAAACGCGCGGAGGTCAGTTGATGTCTGTCTGGTCAAAGTCCTCCAGGAGATCGTCTTCGAGGACGGTGCCGTCTTCCTTGAACCGGATCTCGGAAAATCCCGATTCGAGGAGCTCTTCCGTATCGCCGCCCTGTGCCTTCATCAGCTCGTCGAGGATCGCCTTGTCGGCAACGGGCGTGTCATTGTCCTCTTCGACGGATTCCTTGATGTCCAGCAGCGTGTTTTCTTCCGTCAGGACTTTCACGTCGAGCGCAAGGCTCTGCAGTTCTTTCACCAGGACCTTGAAGGATTCCGGGACGCCGGCTTCGGGAACGCTCTCGCCCTTGACGATCGCCTCGTAGGTCTTCGTCCTGCCGCTGATGTCGTCGGACTTGACGGTCAGGATCTCCTGGAGCGTGTACGCCGCGCCGTAGGCCTCGAGCGCCCAGACTTCCATTTCTCCGAAGCGCTGGCCGCCGAACTGGGCTTTGCCGCCGAGAGGCTGCTGCGTCACGAGGGAATAGGGACCGATCGACCGCGCGTGGATCTTGTCATCGACAAGATGCATCAGCTTGAGGATATACATCCGGCCGACCGTGATCCGGTTTTCGAAACGCTCGCCGGTCCTCCCGTCGTACAGGACCGTCTTGCCGTCGGGATCCATTCCCGCGGCCTCGAACGCGAACTTCAGGTCTTCCTCGCTCGCGCCGTCGAAAACAGGCGTAGCGATCTTCCAGCCCAGGATGTCGGCCGCTCTGCCAAGGTGCACCTCGAGCAGCTGGCCGATGTTCATGCGCGAAGGAACGCCCAGGGGATTCAGCACAATGTCGAGAGGCGTGCCGTCCGGAAGGAAAGGCATGTCTTCTTCGGGAAGGATCCTCGAAATGACGCCCTTGTTCCCATGCCGTCCGGCAATCTTATCGCCGACCGAGATCTTCCTCTTCTGCGCGATATAGACGCGGACGAGCTTGCTGACGCCATGCTTGAGATCATCGTCGTTTTCGCGGGTGAAAACCTTCACATCCACGATGATTCCGGATTCGCCGTGCGGGACCCGGACCGAGGTGTCCCGGACTTCGCGGATCTTCTCCCCGAAAATCGCCCGGTACAGGCGCTCTTCGGCCGTCAGTTCAGTCTCGCCCTTGGGGGTCACCTTGCCGACGAGGATGTCGCCCGAACGGACCTCCGCGCCGATCCGGATGATGCCTTC
>CAZDPQ010000053.1:0-17042 GCA_964507305.1 uncultured Oscillospiraceae bacterium | reverse complement strand
AAAATGTTCGATCCCTGTGAGTTCGGTTCGTAATAACCTTTCTCGGTATTCAAATAACGCCGGTTGATGGCGTCTTTTGCCCTGGATGCGATTCCGCTGAATACCGGCCGGTCTTCATCGTGACCTGATAAGGAAGCCATTTTCTCCATAAGGATGCTGCAGTAATAAAGATATCCTGTCGTTATGATCCCATTCGGCATGTTCATCGGCATGGCATCCCAGGCGATATCCCGGTAGCAGAATTCCTGCGGTGCCGCCCAGTCGCCGTAATAATAACCGTCCGTGATCACTCCGTCATCTATGGCCTGTGAATCCAGAAACAGCAGGTACTTTCTCATATTCGTATAAAACTTCATCATGGGGACCCGGTCCCCATAATAGAGGTATGAAAGCCACGGGATCAGGATGATGCAGGCCGACACATGATGCGCCGGATTGCCGCCATAGACAAAGGGCGCCGTATCCGGAACAGAACCTTCGGCTGTCTGTTCATCTGCGATATCCGCAAGCCAATTCCTGTAGAAAAGGGCCAGGTCGAAATTCGTGACGGCTTCCTCGCAGCGGACGGTTGCATCATTCAGCCACGCCATCCTTTCATCTCTCTGAGGGCAATCCGTAGGGATGCTGTGAAGGTTGCTCCGTTCGGTCCAGAGGACCGCCTGATAGATCGCGTCCAGCCACGTATCCGCCGAACGGAACCGGCTGATCCTATCCACCGCAGTATGCAGCACCAGTCCTTTAACGCGGAGGAGCACCGCATCGGCAGGACACTCGATTTCGACAAAACGAAAGCCGTGATATGTGAAATGCGGGTGATACCGTTCTTCTTCCTCGCCTCTCAAAATATAGGTGTCCATTGCACTGGCACCACGAAGATTCTCCTGGTTGACCCTGCCGCTGTCATACAGGGTTTCCCCGTATTTCATCGTCAGAACCGATCCGCGCATGCCGGATACGGCGATTTCAACGTAACCGGAAAAATTCCGGCCGAAATCGATCACCCGGATCCTGTCCGTCACCCGGTGTTCCGAAAAAGGTTCCAGTTCCTGCGTAATCCGGATGGGCGGCATCTCCTGGGATCTCATGCGTCCCCCCGGAGGCACCGCTTGGATCACCGGCCGCCATTTCGCCTCATCCATAAGGAAGCCGGTGTCATTCCATCCGGCCATCTCTTTCGTTGCGTCGTAGAGCTCTCCGTCATAAATGCTGTTCTGCCGGACCGGCCCCTCGGAAGCGAAGAACCCGTTCCGATCATTGCTGACGATCCGTATGCATTCTCCGTCAACGGTATGGATATCCAGCTCGAGCCGCAACTTGGGTCCGGAATTCCAGACAGGATCCCGCCCGGTATAGCGAACGATGCTTTCATGCTTCAGCCCGTACCATCCTTCCCCGAGTTCAATGCCTACCACATTAAGCCCCTCCCGGAGACAGCCGGTAACGTCATACACCGTGTAAAGCACGGTTTTTGCGTAATTGGTCCACCCCGGGTCGAGAACATGGTCCCCGACCCGGCACCCATTGATATAAAGCTGGTAATACCCCAGGCCGCAGATATAGATCCTGGAGGAATGGACCGCGTGATGAATCGTAAACTCCTTGCGGATCAGCGGTGACACTCCGAAGACATGGGAAGGTGCCTGAATCCAGGCGGCCTTCCATTCGCTGTCTTCCATGATCGCTGTTTCAAACGAAGAGATTCCGCTCAGAACAGGCTCCGCGCTCCCCCTGCACCATATTTCAGCGCGCCAGTAATAGAGCTTTCGGCTGTCCAGGGGCGCGCCGGCGTAGAGGATACAGGTTGAGTCACTGCTGCAAACCGTTCCGCTGTCCCAAACCGAATCCCGATCCCCGGCATCAAAATCCGCACTGCTTTTTACGACAACACGGTATTTTTCCTGCAGACTGCAGTCAGGCGGAAGCTGCCACGAAAAGGAAGGTGCAGGATTTTGAACACCCAGGGGATCGATCCTATAATCGCATAAGGCGAGAATCGGTTCCATTTCCATCATCGTCTTCTATGCCTGCCATTTTCCGTGAAGTCGGTCGGATGTCCTGCTGCGATGTCCATGCATATCAAGATATATCCCATGCTTTGGCAATTTCTGCTTCGTACTGGGATTTAAACTCCGCCAGTGCTTCCGCGGGCGTCTTCGTTCCGCGCAGGATCAGCCCGAGCTGTCCCTGCCACAGCCGGCATACAGGATTGCTCATGAAGGTTGGAATGATGACGGTCCTGTCCTTGAGCATGCCGAAAACGTCGAGAGATCCTTCATCCTTGACATAAGACTCGAACAAAACCTGCGGATCCGGTGCGTCGGGGATCGGATCCGTCATGTAATTGATCACAAGGGCTATATCGCCCGGGTCTTTTATCCCGGTGGGGATCGCCCAGAATCCGAACCAGTCCACGAAGGATACATAATCTTCCGCAGGGCCGTATTTCGGGAAAAGAACGATGCCGTAATCATCTTTCATTCCGGCCATATTGAGTGTCTTGTTGTTGACTTTATCAAGATAATCCGGCAGAAAACCGATGATCCCGGCGGTGAATTTTTTCTGATCGTTGTATTCATCGGAATCCGGGATGATTTTCTTGTTGAACAGCATCCTGTAGAATTCCAGAGCTTCCAGCGCTTCCGGCGTATCCGCGGAAAAAACCGGCACACCCCTGTCATCCAGCGAAATCCAGCGCGCTCCCATCGATGTCACAAGGCCGGAGTATAGCCTGAGGTCGTTGCTGATCGATCCGTAGATCTGGTTGTCGGCGGTCGACAGCTTGGAAACGGCTTCGGCGACCTCCGCGAATTTTTCCCAGGTCCATGCCTTGTCCTTCTGCCATTGATAGATATCATCCGGGTTATATCCGGCCTGCTGCACGAGGCCTTTGTTGAAAAACATCACGTTGTTCAGCATATAACGCGATGTCTCATCCCCGACGACCGTGCACCCGTATTGTTTTCCGTTGATGTCAAGCAGATCCATGATGCCTTTGTTCCATTTCGGGTCGGACCAATCAAAAACGGATAGGGAATTCAGATCCATATAGAGATTGTTGGAGACAGGCTGTGCGATCAGATGGGGTCCTGCTCCGTCTACAAGATCCGCGCTGGGATTTCCGGCAATGATCGTCGCCCAGATGGCTTCATTGGTCGTGTCTTTCGGCCCGGAAAGAATCTTCAATGTGCAGTTGAATTTCTGTTCGATCTCCGCAAAGCGATTCAGCGTTCTCTGTCCGTTGATATCATTCTCCATCCAGGTCCGGTCGAATCCATAGATGAACATGCGGATTTCTCTTCCCTGAAGATCCTTCGTTTCTCTCTCCGTCTGGCTGACCGTGCTTTCACCCGATCCCGAAGGAGATGACGTTGCGCCGTTTCCGCTACCGCATGCCGCAAGGCTTAGCAATAAGATGGCTATCAGAATCGTCACCAGAAGATTGCGCACCTTTTTCGTGTTGTTTCTCATAACTCTTTCCTCCCATTCCCGATTGCGATCAGGATCTGCCCTGTGTGTACTCTTTCCATGTGAATATCAAAGTAGCAGCATAGAGTATGTCATGATTTCATTATATTTCTTCCGCTTCCGATGTCCATGTACGCCGCTAACCCTTTTGTTGTACTATTCTAACTTTCCATTCCGGCATCCGCTGTGTGTAAAAGTCCCGGCCTTTACCATCATCCAACAAGGCCGCTTCGTTCGATGCTTTCGACGAAATAGCGCTGTGTGAAAGCATAGAGTATGATGAGAGGCAGGATGAACAGGATCATTGCCGCACTGTCATACAGCATGCCGTGCATGTTCCCGACCCATATGCCCTGACTGACCGCGATGGAATCGCCGATATTAACGATGATCGTTGAAAAGACATGCAGCCCGGGGGTAAGCACGGTCGTAAAAAAGTAATCATTCCATTGGAAAACAAAGGCAAACAAGAGAACCGTGATCATCATCGTTTTTGCACCGGGCAGGATGATTTTCATAAATGTCATGAAAAAACCGCAGCCATCGATGCTTGCCACTTCTTCCAATTCTCTGGGAAGATTCTTGAAATATTGTCGGAGCATGAAGATGAACAGTCCGTTCTTGAAGGATACCGCCGTCATCGACAGAAGGATCAAGGGGACGGGGGTCCCGATCAGGTTCAGCCCTGTGAGAACATTCCCGAACGTTGACATCGTGACGGGCGAAAAATAGTGGAATTGGAGGAATTGCGGCAGGAGAACCGTTTGAGCCGGAACGATCAGTGTAAAGATCGCCATGCCCATGATCCATTTGCGGGCCTTGAACTGGAAACGTGATATCCCGTATGCTGCCAGGGTGCAGCTCGCAGTCTGGAGGATCGCGCACAGAGAGCAGTAAAGCACGGTGTATGCAAGCCTGGAAGGATATTCCAGGTATTCCCAGACTTTGATGTAATTGTCAAGCGTGATGGCTTTCGGGAATAGGAAAACCGAGTTGTCGAACAGATCGCGGACTCCTTTAAAGGAAGAGGACAGCTGCAGCAGCAATGGCTGTATGATCAGAAAAGCAAGGCCGGTGATCAGCAGCGTGCGGAACAAAGCCCATATGTTTCTTTTAAGGCTGTAATAGGTGATTCGGTATCTGTTTCGACTTTTTCTGTTTTGAGTCATTTGGCCGCTCCGTTCCCCGCTGCTTTTGCTGTTCGGATTTCCGTCATCTGACCGGATCAATCTTCGTAATAAACTTTTTTAGAAGATAGGAAAATGAAAACGATCAGGACCGTGACGATTCCGATAAAATACACCCAGCTCATCGCAGCGGCATATCCGTAATTGCCGAGAACGAAGGAAGTGTTGTGGATCCTCATGATTGTCGGGTTCAGCAAGCCTCCCATCGAATCGATGATCGTGTAGACGGCATTCACCAGGATGAGCGGACTGATCATCGGAAACGTGATTTTCCAGAAGTTCTCCCAGCCTGTAGCGCCTTCAATGGCAGAAGCCTCAAACAGCGAGGGTGAGATCGTCTGCAATCCCGCCAGGAAAATCAGTATCTGTATCCCGGATGATATCGTAATCGTATAAGCTCTTTCTACCGCCATATTCACGAAGTCGATGAAAGCCGGATCGATTTTGATCGTATTGACCAGATTGACCGCTACATCGATCATCTGTACCATCCCGGTATTCTGTGCTTCCGATGTAATGGAAGAAGAAGAAACACTTTGAAGCTGATTGCTCTGGATGAGCTGGATCACACCGGATGCAATGATGACCGGCAGAAAAAACAAGACTCTGGCCGCGACCCTGCCTTTGAAAGATTGGTTCAGGATCGTTGCGATGAAAAAGCTGAACAGCAGGATGCATGGGAAATCAATGAGCAGATTCGTGAAACTTGAAACAAGTTCCGGAATGTAATCGGGGTCACTGATGAACAGGTCCTTATAGTTTTCAAGACCGACAAAGAGGACCTTCATCCCGCTCTCGGAGGCCTTGATCGATTGGAAGCTGATGAAAACCGACTGGATGACCGGTATCAGAAAAAAAAGGAAAAAACCGACAAGGAAAGGGATCGTAAAAAGCAGGCCCGCCCGTGCTCGTTTCTGCCTTATCGTCCTGGTCCGATTGTGTCCCATAATCATCCCACCTTCTGAATCTTGTAACTGCATGCTCCTATCACAACGGAGTCCACTTCAGCATCCGTGTCGTTGTAGTTTGTATAGATCCTATAGCCATTGTCATATTCCGTCATGAAAACGTCGGGCAACACTTCGTCATGCCCGATGATCCCGGCATTACAGACGGCTGAGGATGCTTCAAGGATCTGCCGGTAGATATCCGCCGCACTGTCGATCCATTCCCGATACGATACCGCGTAATAATCGGCTTTCATTTTCTTGAGTTCTTCATTTTTTTCATAGATCCATCTGAAATGCGGACATCCTCCTGTTTCTATAAGCTTCAGGACACTCCTCGCCAGATCCCCTGTAAAATTCAGAGGCTCTCCGCAATAAGGTACAGTCCCGTGGAGCACGATCTGATAGAAAGGAACATCCTTGTTGGTGATATAATACCCGTTCGAGGCGAAAGGCAGGTCTACGATGCTGTCCGCGTAATTCAGGGCATAGTCATTGGCATCGTCGACCAGAAAACCGATGTTCGCATCCCGATATTTTTTGAGCACTTCCCGGATGACGGAGATTGCCTTTTGTCTGTCTATAAAGTGCGCCGTGCTGAAATCAGAGTAGAGAAGGCTTCCCAGATCACCTGTTGAAATGCTGTTGATGCCGATTTCTGCAAGAGAATGGATCACCTGATCCGTATAACTCTCATACTTCGCGGCGGAAGACAGGTAGATTTTCGATTTTTTACTTCCTGTTGCCACATCGTAAAGAAACATGGATGCCGGTTTGCCGAGAATATCTTTGGGAGAATCCAGCTGGTACCGATACCCTTGGAAGAGTGAGCGACCATGGATTTGCTGGATGTCGATATCCGGATAGATCCGGAAACCCGAATCCTGATAGAGGGCCATCAGATTCCGGAACCCTTCCAGGCCTCCAAGCTGTTTCTGCACGGAAATCGTGTCCATGACCCCATGCTCCATGCCGCCGTTTGCCCAGCCGAGATAGCGGGTGGTTATATTCCCGACTCCCTTTTCTTTCAGGCTCCGTGTGATTTCGCCGGCCTCTTCGAAGGTTGTCAGCGCTGCGATTTTCCGGATCGGAACGCCCAGAAATTGTCCTTTGTATTGAACAGCGCCGATGAGGTCCAGGAAGAATGAAACATCCTGTTCGCCGGATCGCTGCAGCAAACCTTTTTCCTCCAGATAGCGCTTGTATTTCAGCGCCATCCCGGTGTAATCGGCAGATTCATCCTGCAGGAAGGAAAAACGCAGGAGGATGTCATCCGTAAACTTGCTTCGCTGGTAAATATCCATATCGTCGGCATCCCTGTAGGGGACCCGCATGGTTTCACTCTGGTCGATGATGAAGGAGGGATACACATAATTGTATTCATTGACGATACCGTTCACATAGCCATTGACCGCAGCAATGGCGCTTCCGCTTTCAATGATCGAAAGAAAGGCATGGCTTTCTTTCTTCATTCCATAGACCGGAAGATTCGCTTTCACATACCGTGTCAGGCTGTCTTTCACCGGCAGCACCGGGTCGTTGCCATAAATCTGGATCCTGTAGGCTCCCATCCCTGATCGTCCGTTATTCAGATCGATCAGAGCGCCGCAGCCGTCCGGAACAAACAGGTACCCCTGATCCGTCTTGTCCGCGGCGCCGAAATAGCTCAGGAATCTCAGTTCTCTGAGTTTCAGGGAATCCGGATACCGAATCTCTTTCGTAACCACCCGGGCTTCCAGATAATCACCATCCAAACGGTAGATCACAGGGATCCGGAAATAGATGTCCTCATTTCCCTGTTCGACGCCATTGTATTGGCGATCCCAGAGCAAATCGTCTTCGGTGTACCCGGTCTTGGCAATGATCGCTTCAATACGCTTCCGTGTAAAATCCGGAAGGTTCTCGACCAGAACACAGATCGTTTCATCTGCCAATCTGGGATATTGGCGGATCAGCTTTTCCTCCAACTCCTTGGACGCAATGCTGCCCTTTGAATAGAAATTGTAATATTTCCTGATATTCTTCTGATCCTCTTCGCTCAGGTTTGCCAATATCTTTTCGGTAAATCGCTTCTCCGTGATCACTTCGGGAAGCAGATAGGTTTTTTCTCTTTTACCAATATCGAAAACAACCTTGATGCCGCCATCCGTTTTTTCAAAAGCATATTGATTGAGCGCAACGGAATCATAATAGCTGCTCATATTGCTGATCTGGTTGTATGAATCGGAAAAGGTGATGTCGATCTGCGACAGCAGCGGATGGGATGAATCGTTTTGCGGATCTCCATTCTCCGCATTCATCTGTGGATTCGAGTACCAGAAATAGCCGCTTGCAGTATCCTCGACCGCTATTTCCGCGGTTGTTCCCTTGATATAAAGACGCAGATGATCATTGCCTTCTACCAGCTGGAATTCCCCGGACTTTTTCAACTCGCTGCTGTAGGCGGTATCCTCCAGCAGCTCGTAAGAAGGACCCGGAGTATTTCCGACATGATTCGTGCATCCCGCTGAACAGGCAATCAGGACGATAACGATGATGGCTTCCTTGATCCTTCTCACGGAACGAAATCTCCTTCTCATAGCAGTCTTTGCAACAGCTCAATATAAGCGATGTACAGAAAGTTCAGCAATTGCTGCAGCAGGGCAAAAAAGAGCAGAAACAGAAACAGCATGGCGACCATGCCGATGATTGCAATCAGGATCGTCAGGATCGTCTTCCGGACCGTATATTGATGGATCGTAAGCAAGCCTGCGAACATGAGGAAAGCAGCCCAGGCAACCGAAATCATTTCAAGCGCCGTATAGATGCTCCTTTCTTCCAGGACGATATAATTGCTGATCAGGATCATGGGGAATCCAACAATAATGATAGGCACCAGGGCATACGCGGAAGCGATGTAAATGTCCTTGAAGCTTCCCTCCCCATCCAGAAGAGTCGTGATGCTCCAATTGGCGGCGCACCACATAAAGAAAGGAGCCAGGATCCCGATCGATTCCGAGAATATATTGAGGGTATCCGGCGAATGGGCATTGAAAACAAAGCCGGTCAGCTGCCTTGAAAGAATATAATAAAGGATCACGAGAAAAAGAATGACGGATGCGGATTTCACGTTCCCCTTTTTTTCGTTTTTAGCGCTCCAGGAACCGTCAAAGGGATGGAACAGGATATAGAAAGACCAGGTTAATCCCTTTACAATCTCCATCTATCTTCTCCCTCTTTTCTTTCTGGCATAGAAGATCCACGAGACCATCAGAACAACCAGGATCACGATCGACGTGTTGAGGACGGCATCGAAGAGCCGGTTCAAAAAAATGCGACGGTACTTCTTGTAGGCGTTGGAATACCACACCTTGTCATTCCCGAGCTTGAAATAGTCCATCGCGGTGGCGTACTCTCCGTTCCGGTAATACACTTTCCCGATTTCCACATAAGCCAGTTCCGATTTCGATGTGTATTGCAGGATCTGGAGCCATTTCTGTTTTGCGTGATCATAATCCCTGTGGTATTGAAATTCGACTGCTTCATTGATCATCGCTGCATAGACGGTCGGCTTGAATCGAACGATCTGATCCAGTGCCCCGTCAACCAGAAGAAATTCACCGCTTGCCGTCTGATCGATCGCTTTCGGCTGCAGCAGCGTTCCGGCCCTATTTCCGATCGCTCCGAAAACATACATGAGGCTGCCGTCATTGTTATAGGTGAAAACACGACCTCTTGTTGAGTCCAGGACGCTGTAGATCCCGAAATTTCCGACACAGATGTCCGCCAGCGAAGTCCTGACAGGCCATCCGTCTTCATCGTAGGAAGCATTGATGTCGCCCCGGGGCGGATAGGCTCCCATTCTGCGGAGAACATCGATCCCGAGTGAATTCAGTTTCCGGATCGGTTGTGCGGAATTCTCGGTTCCGATCGTCCCGTAGACGAATCCTTCCTCGTCAACATCATTCCCCGAGTATTCCGTTGGAACGTTCTGGATCATTTTATCCCTTTGCTGCTGTGTTGCAATTCTTCTCCAAAGCCTGTTGACAACTCCCGCTGTAACGGTGATAGCTCCGAAAAAACTGGTGAATTGCCCTGATTTATCCAGTTCGATCATCCCCATGTTGAAGTGGCGTGAAATGACGAAGATCCTGCCGGCGTCATCGACTGCGATTTTGACAGGCATATAGATCAGCGATGAATCGACATTGAACGCCGGTTCTTCCATGATGGTAATCAGACGATTCCCGCTGTCCAGTACAACGATCCTTTTGTTTTCCGTATCAGCAATATAGCGGTGACCTTCTTTTGTCACGAAAATCCCTTCCGGTTTGTTGAAATGATCCATGCTTCCATGATTTTCGAACTGATCGATGATGCCCGTAAGCGAATAATCATCCGTTAGGACGATGATCCTGTTGTTTCCGGTATCGGCAATATAGATCTGTCCGTCACCGGCGACAAAAACATCGGACGGATCGTTGAATCCGGATATGCCCAGGGTTTCCCCGGATATCGTGCCGTCCGGGATATAGGCCTGGGGTTCTCTCCATGGATTTATCTCATAGTCATAGGTGTAATTTTCGTACGGTTCAAAACCATGAACTTCGCCTGCGGTCACGGATACCAAGAGGAAGGGTATAATGTACAGCAAAATTCTTTTCCGCAAAAACATTCGATCCTCGCTATTCTTTGATCCCTGAACTTGCCATGGTTTCAACGATCTGGCTCTGGGTCGCTATGAAAACGGCGATGGGAACCGAAAGAATGATGACGGTAGCCGCGGCACCTACCCCGGCCCGGGAAAAACCTGCCGTGATGATCTGTCCCAGGGCATATGGCAATGTCTTCAGCTCTTCGCTCAGGATAAAATTATTCCCTGCCATATTCCACAGTCCCTGCATGGAAAAAATGATGACGGTCAGCCAGGCCGGCTTGACCTGCGGCATAATGATGGTCCAGAATAGTTTCCATTCATCGGCGCCATCGATCTTGGCAGACTCAAGGATGGAGTCCGGTACCGACAGCATGAACTGACGGATCAGATAAAGGCCGATCGGCATTCCAAAAGCCGGTATGATGACAGCCAGATACGAATTGATCCAGCCGATCCTGGACATGATCTGGTAGACCGGGATAGAAGTGACCGCCGGGGTAAACATCAGCGAAAAAATAACCAGCTTGAACAGGATTCTGGACCCCGGAAAACTCCTTTTGGCAAGCGGATACGCGCACATCGATGCAAAAATGACATTTCCCGCCGTTCCGATCACGGTGATGAAGAGGGAATTGAAAATGTAGCGGGAAAAAGGAACCAGGGAGTCCGACATCATAAGGATCAGATCCGTATAGCTTTTCAACGTCGGATTCTTGACGAAAAGAAGATTCGGCGGATACAGCCACAGTTCGTTCAGCGGCTTGAAGGACGTGATAATGGCATACCACATCGGCAATGCCGTAAACGATCCGCAGACCAGCAGGAAAAGGATCACAAGGGCATTCCCTGTTCTGGAGCGGTTGATCTTTTTTCTCTTGACAGACCGGCCGGGTCCTATTGCCATTTATTCACCTGCTCTCCGCAAGAATGCCTGGATCAGTTCATTAGCCGCCACCATGATGATGAAAAGGATGGTCGCGATGGCACAGGCATATCCCATTTCAAATCGTATGTAGCCATAGTCCTGAAGATGGTGCAGGATCGTATGGACCGCATAACCGGGACTGGGGAATCCAACCAGCCGTGTGATCGCGTCCCCGACGGCAAAAGACGCCGTGATGCTCATGATGGCGCTGAACATCATCTGGGGACGGAGCGCGGGGATCGTTACATACCACAATTCCTGCCATCGGTTCCGGATCCCGTCTACCGCTGCGGCTTCATATAATGTATGGTCGATCGTCTGGAATCCCGCAATGAAGGCAAGAAAGCTCGTGCTCAGACTTGACCATAACAATACGACGATCACGACCGGCATAATATAGTTTGAATCCTGAAGCCATCGGATAGGCTCAAAGATCGCACCGAGTCTGAGCAGATAGGAGTTGATGATCCCGTATGCATCACTGCTGAAAAAAAGCTGCCATATGATATAAATATTTGCCAGTGAGGGAGCATAAAAGAGAAGGGTCATGACAGCCCGGATCCGCGGAGTCAATTCGTTGATGAACCAGGCAAACATGAAACTCAGCAGATATCCTGCCGGACCGATGATGACCGCGATCAGCATCGTGTTCGTCATCGCCAGGAGAAAAACATCGTCGTTCAGCAGCAATCTCCGGTAATTGCTCCACCCGATAAAATTCGGAACCTCCAATATATTGTAATACGTAAAACTATATACGATAGCCAGGATCACCGGGAGCACGGTAAATACGAAGAAAACCGCCATGAAGGGAAGCATGAAGAGATAGTAGGTCCGGTTTCTTCGGACCGCTGTAAAAAAGGATCGGATCCTCCCGGCTTCCATGATTGATTTTGCTGATGCATTTTCAGGCATTGGCCATTCTCCCCATATCAATCCAGACTGAGACCAAATTCCATCCGTTTATTGGTAATTTCATCATTGATGGCGTCGCAGGTATCCTGCAATGTGTCATCAGGATCCCGCCGGTTATTCACCACGTCTCTGAAGGCAAAATCGATCAGGCGGGGGGTCATGTAGCTTCCCGGGATTTCGGGAACACCGATGACGTCGTCCCGCTGTTCCACGATCAACGCATAATCCTTTTTGCTCCACGGGATTCGTTTCAGTGCTTCTCCGTTCGCCGGTGAATAACGCCCTGACGGTCCCAGAACAGTTTCAAGTTCAAGTCCGAAATCAGACTGTGTGTCCGCACGGGTCCACCATTTGAGAAATTCCCATGAGGAATCGGGGTTTTCTGTCGCCCTGACGATGATAGCTCCGGTCGTATTCCCCGGAACAAAGCGATTGATACTTCCGTTTTCGACCCGTACTCCGGGCACCAGGGTAAAACCCCACAAGCCCTTGATATCGGGGGCAAAAACCTTCAAAATGTTGATCTGGCTGTAATCCGCAATTCCAATGGGCAATTCACCGGATCGGAACCGGTTGATAAAGTCGTATTGAAGCGGAAGTCCATAATCCGTATAAAACTTCGTCCATTGGATGAACGCCCTGGCCGCACTCTCGGTATCCAGGCTTGAGGCAGTTCCTTTATCGTTATAGAGTGAACCGCCATTCTGGTACAAAAACATGAGATAGGCGTAAAATCCTATTCCGACATTCTGTCCCATCACCTGCGGCAGCCCGAAGGATAAATTCCTTTTTTGCAGGACCGGGATCATGTCGATCACTTCATCCCAGGTCTGCGGAATTTCCAGTCCAAGTTCCGTCAATATGTCTTTCCGGTAAAAGAGCATGAAAAATGTCTGTGTTTCGGGAAGTGCATAGACACCTCCATTGAACTCAAACGGCCTTAATGCACTTTGTGTAAAACGCGTGCTGATTTCGCTGAAGTCCGGAAATTCCGTCAGGTCGACTACCGCATTCCGAATGGCATAATTGACCGGCTCCGAGGCCCCCAGCGTCAAGGCGACATCCGGACCCTGCCTGGCCATCAGGGCCGGGAGCAGGGACATAACGGGGGTAAGCTTCAGATCAAGATTGATGTTCATGGCATCGGTAAATCGCTCATTGGCTAGTTTCAGCAGGATCTGCGCCTGGTCCCGTCCGTTCGTCAGACCGTTCAGCCACACCTCAACGCTTTCCTCACCTTGCCCTGCGCCGCCGAGTTCCGAATAATTTTCGATGAAGGAATAGCCGAACTGTCTGATAAGAAAAAGCAGTTGGGAAAAAAGATTCGTTTTAGGCGATGGCCGGCCGGCATCCGGAGAGGAAGCAAAGAGATAGTCTATTTCGAGCGGCTGGTATTTTGACAGCAGGAGCCAGGATGCAAGTTCACTGATGTTGTTCCGGAAGGTATTGAAACTTTCCGGGATCGTATTGGGAGATGAGGACATCTGATAAGCCTGCTGGTAGATCCTCTTCAGAGTCTGTGCCTGCTGACCGCTCTGGCCGGTGATCCTGACATACTCCTTGTAAACTTCTTCCAGTTTCCGCGCTTCTTCGCCCAGCAGCTGAAGGACCTCCGGGATCTGCTTATGAAAACTGTAATCTCTCAAAGCATCCGGAACGGGACCCGTGATCATGAGGATTTCCCTGTATATATAGTTCAATGTCAGAAGAGACCCGTTCACTTTTTCCAGCAGAGAAGCGATATCCCCGAGCGTTGCCTCGAGCCGGATCTCATTCACTCCTTTGTGGAGATAAACTTTATACGGGCCGTCGTCTCCGCCGGGAACAAAAAGTTTCCAATCTGTACTGTATCCGAATTGAAGATTCTCTGCTTCGGCAAACGGGACCTGATCATTGACATATAATTTCCGGGTGGAATAGGCTCCGTTCAATACATTCTGTCTTGCCTTGATCCCGATCTCATACAGGCCTTCCTCCGGAACATCAATCTGCCACCGGACCCATTGTCCTGCGATTTCCCATTTTTCTCCGCCAATGGCATTCAACCTGATCCTGGCAGGGTCGTTCGGTTCCGTCGCGGCCATCATGCGGTCGCTTACCGGGATGATGGATGCATCGGATGCGGCACTGTTTTTTTCACCCTGGACTTTGACAAGAATACCCGATGTGTCGGTATATCCATTCCGGCGGTATTGTTCGGCACATTCCGCATAAGGAACGGGTTCAGCCTGATGTTCGAAACGGATCCTGCCGATGGCGATCCGGCCGCTGATAGCTGTGATTCGAAGGATATGGTCTCCCTTTGACAGAAATATTTTAAGCGGTTCCGTGAAAAATCCCATGTCATCCTGCAGGGTCTTCTGCATCCATACAGAAAGCTCTTCTGCTTCCGGACGCATATCATTTCCGTTTTTATCCTGCGTGATGATGCCTGAATTCATCCAGCACCGCGAGAACCCGATTTCACGAAGTTCATTGAATGGGATCCTGCCATCGATCTCAAATGACCGGATGATCTCCATATTGGTTTCCGGCACCGCACAGTATTCCATTCCGATGTTGTAAAAACCTGCCGTTTTAACTTGAAACGCGAACTCCACATATCCGGAGTCGGAGGTATAAACAGCCCTTTCCCCCTGATAATCACCATAGACGGCTGTATCCGGCGAGTGACCCGTCATGTCGGCATCATCGATGACGATTTCCTCCGGCGAAAAAGTCTCGCCGGGAAATAGCAGCAGATAGTCATTATAGGACAATGTTTCTACAAAACCATCTTCATCCGATCCCGGCGGATCCTGTGAAGCTGACACGGACGGAGCCGACGCTGTCACGGCTATCGCGTCGGATTCTTGCGCATAAGCGTATCGATTTCCGACAGACGGGACATCGACTGCACAATTCAATAAGCCTGTCACAATCAAAACGGCACTGACGAATTTCTTCATAATTTCTGCTTACCTGATAGGATCGGAAGGGAATGCGCAGGGCATACCAGATATTCTGTGTATGCCCTGCCCATTCAACGCATTCAGTAAAATCCCGTTTTACGATTTATACAGTGCTTTTTTACCGGCGACCAGAAAGGCACATCCGGAAACGAAAGCGATCATCAGGAGTAAAGTCGGATACGCAAAGTCACTTGTCTGCGGGTTGGCAGCCTCTGTCGGTGTAGCTTCCGCCGTTGTCGGTGTTGCCACGGGAACATCGGTGTATGGCTGCATCTCCGTAAACATTTCAAACCCGGTACGGGTCGCGACGCCATAGCTCTTGATCAGCGACATGGCATCCGTACCGATTTCCACGTCCAGATCGATCAGGACGGTGGAAGGTTTGACGGCTGTCAGTTTGACATGAACGGCAGTGTCGGAAATTTTCTTGATTTCATATTGGAAAACATTTCCGAGGTCCGTGGGCCAGGTATTGATGGTCGCAGCGCTGTTCACCCAGGTCGTACCATTCCAGAATTGGAACAGAGACCAGATTTTGCCGTTGTTTTCGTTGTAATACTGCACTTCCAGCAAGGCCACCAGAGATGGTTCGGCTTCCAGATCGGTATCATCGCCCAGGATCAGCGATGCTTTCTGCCCCTGCGCATGTTCACCCTGAGTTACTGCCGTATCCATGATCACCTTTGTGGAGGCCGTCCAGTTTCCCGTCAGAAGAGAAGTGGTGTTCCAGAGCATATACACCGTCCCTGCGTCGCCGGATCCCGGATCTTTTGCTACAGCCGTATCCCGCGGGATCGTATAGAAATCGGATGTATCATCCCACGACTCGCCGGCAGGAACGGTGAATCCTTCAAACCCGGTGCGGGTTGCAACGCCGTAGCTTTTGATCAGGGCCATGGCATCCGTTCCGATCTCGACATCCAGATCGATCAGAACACTGGACGCTTTGACAGCTGTCAGCTTAACGTGCACCGTGGTATCGGAAACTTTCTTGACTTCATAGACAAAATCATTTCCGAGATCTGTAGGCCAGGTATTGACGGTAGCAGCACTGTTCACCCAGGTCGTACCGTTCCAGAACTGGAAGAGCGACCAGATTTTGCCGCCGTTTTCGTTGTAATACTGCACTTCGAGAAGAGCTACCAGAGAAGGTTCGGCTTCCGGATCGGTGTCATCACCCAGGATCAGCGAAGCTTTCTGCCCCTGCGCGTGATCCGCCTGGGTCACCGATGTGTCCATGGATATTTTCGCAGTCGCTGTCCAGTTTCCGGTCAGTGGAGACGATGTGTTCCAGAGCATGTATACCGTCCCCGCGTCACCGGATCCCGGGTCTTTTGCCGTAATATACACATTAGACATCGAGTAAAAATCATAAGTGTCATCCCAGGTGTCTGCTGCAGCAACATTCACGGCAAAGAGACATGTTGTCAGAAGAAGGATCAGCACGCCAGATAAAAACGAGAACCTACGACGATTTCCTTTCATACAACCCTCCTATCATCATGATCCGGACTTTCTGATCTTTTCGGATATTGGAGCATCCTGACATCAGCGACTCCGGATGAAGTTCCATAAAACACTATCCTTTCATCCACACGATCCAGCTTGTTTCGGATTCGATCATGATTTGTCATAAAGTGAATAGAAATGGATGTGTTTTATCCTCTTTCATTGTAGATATTGAGAACAAGAAAGTCCATATACATCCCTAACCACTTTTTTGTACAATTCTAACTTCCAGTCGATGGACGATTTCGGATCTTTCTCTCCGGGATCGATCACAGGAAACCTACCTTTTGCTCTGCACGTCTTTCTCATAGCGCTTGAGGCTGTCGATCCATTCCGTGCCGACCGGGACGCCCCTGCGGACGCAAAGCATCTCCCACACCGCGTTGACCGGAAGGTTCTTGAACTCATCCATCAGGGCGAGCCGGGTGGTGTAGTCTTCGCGGGCTTCCGCATCGAACAGCATGCCGCTCGGTTCCAGCAGCGCCGACAGCAGCGCTTTCCCCGCCG
>CAZDPQ010000052.1:0-17226 GCA_964507305.1 uncultured Oscillospiraceae bacterium | reverse complement strand
TTTCATCGTACCGCTGCTGTCGAAATTGTTGCCGTCATACTTCTGGGCGGTGACCAGCGTATAGATGATAACCGGGATCACAAGTCCCATCACGGTAAATCCGACGGTCGGCAGGCGGAGGAGGATCAGCAGGATGCCGGCGGACATCAGGGCGCCCA
Organism: uncultured Oscillospiraceae bacterium; assembly: GCA_964507305.1. Classification (GTDB taxonomy): domain Bacteria; phylum Bacillota; class Clostridia; order Saccharofermentanales; family UBA5734; genus JAQVYV01. Next base: position 17,068 of record CAZDPQ010000052.1, on the reverse strand, counting down.
TCAGGAAGCACATGTTGCCGATCAGGATCCCGAGACCATGCGTGTCGACTTTCTCTCTTTTCTCTGCCGGCATCGTGTTGTAGCCGGATATGAGCCAATACGCTCCGCGAAACCGGATGAGATATCCCATCCCCGCGAAGATCGCAGCGGGAAGGAATGAAAGGATCCAAACCAACGTACTCATCTGCCGCACCTGCTTTCACGAAAATCCCAAGCGCCTTGATTTCTTATTTTACAGGATTCGTGGGACATTCACAACCGGGCCGCCGGAATTTCACAGGGAGGCGGAATTTCGCGGAAGGCTGCGCGCATAATAAAAGCGGGCTCCGGAGAGCCCGCCGATCCGTGGAAAACGATGTCCGGCCCGCCGATGCGGCGGAAAACCGGAGGATCAATAGTTCGTGGCCCTGAGACGGAAGAAGCCGCGGTCATGGTCGCAGACGGGGCATTTGAGAGGCGCGTTTTTGCCGATATGAAGATGGCCGCAGTTGGAGCAATACCAGACCGTGACGTCTTCACTTTCGAAAACGACCTCGTCCCGGACTTTCTCCATCAGCGCAGTGTAGCGCTCGTTGTGGGATTTTTCGATATCGGCGACCTTCTCGAAAAGAGCCGCGATCCGGTCAAATCCTTCTTCTTTCGCGGTTTTGGCGAAACCGGGATACATGCTGGTCCATTCGTAATTCTCCCCGGCCGCGGCAGCCTCGAGATTGTCGACCGTCTTGCCGACGCCGTCATGGATGAGCTTGTACCAGATCTTGGCGTGCTCCTTCTCATTGTTGGCGGTTTCCTCGAAAATGTCGCCGATCTGGACGTATCCTTCTTTCTTCGCGGCGCTGGCAAAATACGTATACTTGTTCCGCGCCATCGACTCCCCGGCAAAAGCCGCGTTCAGATTCTCAAGTGTCTTGGTCCCCTTCAGTTCTTTCATGTTCGTTCCTCCCTCAACCTGATAATATCTTGAAAGCCGGCACGGCGTGCCGGGCAGTTCATTTCTCCGTCGACCTGCACTGTTCGCAGATGCCGTTGAACAGGATCGTGTAGCCGCTGATCCCGTTTTCCTTCATGACAGGGTCCGACAGATCGATCATGATCGGCTTGTCAAGCGTCACATCCATGAAGCCCCCGCAGATCCTGCAGACCGCGTGGTGATGGATGTTCATCTCGGCATCGTACTTGTCGGCGGCGCCTGGCACACTGATCTTGAGAAGCTGCCCCTCGTCGGCAAGATGGTTGAGATTTCTATAGACGGTGGCCTTGCTGATCCCTGGATAGGACCGGACAATGCTGGTGTAGACATCCTCAGCCGTGGGGTGAGTTCGAAGCGTCCGCACGGTATTCATGACAAGTTGTTTCTGGATCGTATTCCTTCTGATCACGGACATAAAGGGCCTTCCTCCGAATGAAATCCTTCATCATTAATCAATAATCATTTCTAATAAACATTATATATTATTCAAGTGAAAAGTCAATAGCATCCGGCTGGCTTTCGAGGTCTCCGGCTGTGATTTATGGTATCATATTTTTAATAGCAATCGGAAGCAAAGAGAAGCGGAGGATATGACGGAATGGCGGCAGAAGAAGGCGGATCCGGCCAGATCGGCATCACGAGAGGGTCCTACCGCACGCTCGATCATTTTGCCGAAGCCCGCTTCACCGACAAGCGGTCTGAATTCATCGCGTGGGCTTCTCCGGCCGCAGCAGAGGAAGAAGCGCTTCAGCTGCTCGCGCGTTCCCGAAGCACGTTCCCCGACGCGAAGCACCATGTGTATGCCTGGATCCTGGGCGGCGCAGAACAGCGCATCAAGTATTCGGACGCAGGAGAACCGGCCGGTACGGCGGGGCTGCCGGTCCTGGATGTCCTGCGGAAGAACGGCGTGGAGGATGCGGCGATCGTCGTAGCCCGCTATTTCGGCGGGACCCTGCTCGGTACGGGCGGTCTTGTACGAGCTTATTCGGGGGCCGCGTCCCTCGCGCTGCGGGAGGCCTGTCCCGTCATGTCGGTCCGATGCGCGGTCTACCGATGCAGCGCCGCGTATCCGGATTTCGAAAGGATCCGGAGGGCATTGAAAGGCACGGTCCTGTCAATCGGGGTGACCGGTTACGGCGCGGATGTCCGATTTGAAATCGTCGTGGATGATGAAAAAAAGGAAGCCCTCGTCCCGGCGTATCATGACGCGGGATGCGGAAGGGCTTCCATCGATTATGAAGGGATCCGCTTCGTCAAAACCCCGCAGGCAGACGGAAGCGGCCGGCGGGCCGCCGCTCCGCCCTACTGATTCGGGATCCGGTCGCTCAGGTACTTGTGGTATGATACCATCAGCAAAGACTTGTCCTGGCTGTATGTGATCAGTCCGGCTGCCTCCTCGATGGGATAAAAACCGCCGGCGCTGAAATTCTGCTCCTTGCTGGGGGCGCACCGGTCGCTGTCCGCGACCATGATAAACCACGTGATCTTGTTCCACACAGGTCTGTGCCGGGTCACCGAATAAAACTCGTAATTGGTCATCCCCGCCGTTCCGACGATGACGGCATCGACGCCGGCCTCGACCTTCACTCTGACCGTCGCGACAGTCTCCAGCGTTTCATCGGCGCGGATCACGCCTTTCGGAAAGACCCATTCGCTCTTCTCGTTCCGCAGGATCAGGACCTTGTCTCCATGGAAGACGATCCCTCCCGCACAGTTTCGAACCAGCATTGCTACCTCCCGTTGACTCCCCGATTATCCGGAAATCTTCTGATTTCATTCTAACACGCCCCCCCCGGAATCGCAATTGATATCGGCGGACACACCATTTCCCGTGAAATATCGTATAATGGATGCAAAGGTTATTCACAACCACATGGGAGGTGTTTCCATAGTCCGTTCTCTTTCGTTCCTTGCCATCCTCGTTACGCTGTTGCTCAGTTTAGGACTGCCCATTGCCATCCTCGCCATTCTTGTTAAGGGACGGAAAGGAGCATTCGGTGCATATGCTGCCGGTGCCCTCGGATTCATCGTCCCGCAGCTGATGGTGCGCATCCCTATCTTGCAAGCCCTGCAGCTTTTTCCATTTTTCACGCGGTTCACTACCGGCATGCCGGTCCTGTACAGCCTTTTTCTGGCCATGTCTGCAGGATTGTTTGAGACGTCAGGGAGGCTAATTGTACTGCGGGCGGCGCTGTTCAGAAAATTGTCTTTCATGACCGGATTATCCGCCGGTGCCGGGCACGGCGGGATCGAATCCGCCATCCTGGTCGGCTTAACCTATGTGAACAATCTGATCTACAGCATCCTCATCAATACCGGGCATCTTTCCTCCCTGATGCAAGGCAATCCCGAGGCGGCGGAACAGATCCGGCAGGTTCTCACCGGCACATCACCGGCTCTTTTCCTCGCAGCCGGCTTTGAACGGGTTTTTACAATGGCTTTCCATATTGCGCTTTCCATTCTGATGGCTTATTTGATCCTTCGGAAGCATTCCGCCATAGGATTTTTTCTGGTTGCATTCCTTCATTTCACAGTCGATTTCTCCGTCCTTTTCATGCAGATGGCTCATTTCACCGTATGGGCGATCGAAGGTTCATTATTCTGTATCGCCCTGCTTTCGCTGGTATTCCTTTTCAAGATCCGGCCTCTTTTCGGCGCAGATCAGGCGATCCCCGCAGACCCCGGCGAACAGGCAGTACAGGAAGGTTATTGACATAAAGATCGCTTCATGGATAATTAAGAAATAGGAAACACAAGATATCGAGAGCAGGAAACACAGGGTATAGAGAGAAGGAGGGATTTCCGAATGCTTCTTATTACGACAGAACAGATCCCGGGAAAGGAATTCACAGTCATCGGAATGGTCAAGGGAAGCACCATCCAATCCAAAAACATCGGCAGAGATATCATGTCAGGCTTTAAGACGATCATTGGGGGTGAACTCCAGTCTTATACAGCGATGATGAATGAGGCAAGAGCGCTGGCAACCAAGCGGATGTCCGAAGAGGCACAGTCGTTGGGGGCGGATGCCGTTGTCTGCGTCCGCTACGCTTCTTCCTCCGTAATGGCGGGCGCTGCGGAAGTCATGGCTTATGGGACAGCAGTCAAATACACGGTGTCCTGATCCGACCCGGAAGGAATGAGCGATGGACGAAAAGCGATGTGCAGGGTGTGGACAGGCCCAGCCGGTCCACTATCATTACTGTACCCGGTGCGGCAGAATTCTCCCGAATGCCACGGAACAAAATACTCCAGGACCCCGATCCCGTAAATCCGGCGCCGCCGTCCCCCTCGCGATCCTGCTCGCCTGCGCCGCTTTATTTTTTACGAACCAATATACGGATCTCAAGCCTCTCGACGCTATCCGGGCCTTCCTGTTCCAGGAGAAAGCGCAGACCGTGGACGGCCGGTATGAGTGCCGCTTTTCCGAAAAGGACATGGGAGGCGGCGTCCAACGGGTCGACCAGACCTGGGCATATGTGTTTTCCAAAGACGGCACCTACACGACATGGCTGAACGGCGCGAAGCAGTTCTCCGGCACATGGTCCCAGGAAGGCAGCGTCCTGACGATTCATATCCCGGCGATCCGGGGGATGAGCGCGGCCTACTCGTCGGACGCCGCAGTGAGTTCCGACGGAAATTCGTTCACAGCCAACGGAGAGACCTATATTCACATCGGATAACACCGCGCCGGATGGTGCCGACGCGCGACGCCCGCACGCAATCCGCCGGGGGATGTCTTCCTGCGGCATCGTCGCATCTTTTTCGTGACAATGCGAAAGGGTTTATATTATAATGCTAAAGTAAGCGCCTGCGGTACGAGCCGCCGGCGGAAGCGGCCCTCTTTCCGGCATCGAATCCGGCCGGAAGCATAACGGACAGGAGAATTGCGATCCGATGAAATCTTCAGGCAGCAGGCCCGGTTCCGGGCCATATTCCGTCAAGTCTGTCCGGCGGCGCCGCAGCGTCATGCGATGGAGGATTTTCTTCTCCTCCCTGATCGTTCTGATAGCCGCCGCCGTGATCGTCACGGTCCTGGCGCTGTTCAACCACTTTTTCGGAAACGGCGGCCCGTCTTCCTCGATCTCTTCCGCTTCGGGCTCGATCCCTTCCGCGGAGAGCATGCCTCCCTCCGCCTCCCCATCCCCGTCGCCTTCGCCCACGCCTCCGGTGATCGATGATGTATTCTCCCTGTCGTCCCCGCCCCTCGAGCAGGCCGCGGAACCCAGGATCGTCCAACACAACGACATCCGCGCGCTCTACATCGGCGCGGCCGCCAACCTCGACGCCAACATCGAGATCGCGAAGAACAGCGCCGTCAATGCGTTTGTCGTCGATCTGAAGGAGTCGAACGGCGTCTATTTCCTCGCGAAGGACAAGCTCGCCAATGATATCAAGGCGACCAAGGCCGGCTACAGCATTGAGACACTGGTCAGCAAGTGCAAGGCGAACGGCATCAAGCTCATCGGCAGGATCGTCTGCTTCAAGGACCATGTGCTGGCGGATGCCAGGCCGGACCTGTGCATCAAGGACAAGGACGGCAACCTGATCCTGTATCCGCGCGAGGGCAACAAGGCCTTTGTCGATCCGTACAAGACCGAGATCTGGGAGTACAATGTGTCGATCGCGCGGGAGGCCGTCGCTCTGGGATTCGACGAGATCCAGTTCGACTACGTGCGCTTCCCCGTCTGCAACCCGACCATCCGCAAGGCGGAATATTTCGGGCCCGAAGGCACGGTCCCGACCAAGATCGAGTGCATCAACCGTTTCCTCGAATACGCGAAGATCGAGATCCAGGACAAGCTCGGCGTACCCTTAAGCGCGGACATCTTCGGCGGCGTCATGGTGTACAAGCTTGACGGCCAGCTGATCGGCCAGGAATGGTCATCCCTCGGGCACCTCGGCCTTGACGTCCTTTCGCCGATGATCTACCCGTCGCATTTTGCCGACGGCACCGTGATGGATGGCCATACGTTTTCCAATCCCGATGCCGACACCTATGCATTCCTGACAGCGGTCTACAACCAGTCCGGATACAAGTCCGGGACCGGGTTCAGCACGCAGCGGCCATACATCCAGGCGTATGACTATACGCAGGCGCAGATCTTCGGACAGATCGACGCGCTGGCCGATTTCGGGATCACCGAATACATCTATTGGAATGCCGGGGGCAAGTACGACGCCTCGCTGGTGCGCTGAGCGCCGCAGGGAGACTTACGGAGACACGCGGTCGATCCCGCCGAGCCATCTGCGCAGGACTTCGGGGATCACAAAGCCGCCGTCCGCCTGCTGATACTGCTCCATGATTGCCGGCAGGATCCTGCTGGTCGCAAGCCCCGACGCGTTGAGCGTGTGCATGAATTCGGTCTTGCCGGTCGCCTTGCGGCGGAATTTCATATTGCCTCTCCGGGCCTGGTAATCGCCCGCGTTCGAGGCCGAGCTGACTTCCTTGTAATCATTCATGCTGGGGATCCAGACCTCGATGTCATACGTCTTGCGCATGGACGCCGAGCAGTCGCCTGCCGCCAGCTTGCTGACCCGGTGGTGCAGCCCGAGCCCGCGTACGAGCGCCTCCGCCTTGCCGACCAGCTCCTCAAGAGCTTCCGCGGATTGCTCCGGAAGCGTGTACTGGACCATTTCGACCTTGTTGAACTGGTGCCCCCGGATCATGCCGCGTTCATCGGCGCGGTAGCTCCCCGCTTCCTTGCGGTAGCAGGGGGTGTAGGCAAAGTACTTGAAAGGAAGCCGGTCCTCGTCGATGATCTCGTCCCGGTGCAGATTGACGAGCGCGGTCTCCGCGGTGGGCAGAATGAAGTGGGTGAACCCATCCTCCGCGGCGCTGTCATTCCGCAGCTGGAAGACGTCGTCCTTGAACTTCGGAAACTGGCCGGCCGTATAGCCGCACTGGTAATTGAGGATGTGCGGGGGCAGCAGCATCTCATATCCGTCCTTGAGGTGCTCGTCGATGAAGTAATTGAGGATTGCCCATTCCAGGCGTGCGCCGAGCCCTCGGTAGATCCAGAAGCCGCTGCCGCCGAGCTTGGCGCCGCGCACATAGTCGATGATGCCGAGGCCTTCGGCGATGTCCACGTGATGCTTCGGCTCAAAGTCGAACTCCGGCCTGGCGCCCCAGGATCGGACCACGGCGTTGTTCTCTTTTCCCCCCGGCAGGACATCGTCATCCGGGATATTGGGCAGCGACGAAAGGAACTCCTCCGCCTCCCGGTCGATGGCAGCGATCACTTCGTCATTGCGCTTGATCTGTTCGGAGTCCTCCTTGATTTTCGCGAAAATCGCAGCGACATCCCTGCCTTCTTTCTTCAGGATCGGGATCTGCGCGGAGATCTTGTTCTTTTCCGCCTTGAGCACTTCCGTCGCGTGGATCATTCTTCTGCGTGTTTCATCCTGATGGAGAAAAACGGTAAAGTCCACTTCATAGCCCTTGCGCGCCAGCTTTTCGCTGACCTCTCCCGGATTGCTGCGGATCATGTTGACATCAAGCATACGGAGCTCCTTCATCCGGCCTTCCCGGCCGGCGCGGTTGTTGAATTCCGCTCTATTATACCCTTTTTATCTTCGCAGTTTCAACAGGGAAATGCCGATCCGGCGGAGCATTCACCGTCCCCCGCGGACGATCCCCTTTCGCTTCCGATGCTTCGAAAACCGGACGATGATCAGGACGGCGACGGCCAGGATGACCAGGGCAGCGGGAAACCAGAGGAGCGCGATCCGCATGACGGTCCGGAGAGACTGACCCGGGGAAGAGATCCCGGAAGTTCCCGACGGAATGCCGTCAAAAGATGAAGCCGGCGCTGAAAGGTCCTCCGCTGAGGATCCGTCTGCAGACATTTCCGTCCGTGAAGAGTCGATCTGCTTGAAAATAATGGCGATCGAATTCTCATCCCCCTGAAAACGGTACGATGAGATCGCGCCTTTGTCTTCCCATTGGCCGTCCACACTGTCCCGGATCAGAACGCTTTGGATCACAAAACCTTCGGAAGCGAATATCCGGACCATCCCCAGCGAAACCGTTCCGGACGCTACGGTGACCGCCGGATCCGTGTCGTCCGGAAATCGTCCGGAAGCATATCCTGTCACCTTCATGCCGTCCGTGAAAAGACTTTCCTCTATACCGGAGACCACGGTGTCCGGGCTTCGGTACGCATACAGGATGGCATAGCCGCCTTTTCCCACGGCATATTCCGAAGGGTAGAGAAACCCGCCCGCGACGGAATCGCTGCCTGTTTCGGATGCGGCGCGCACGGGAAAAGTCGTCCATGCGAGGAGCAGGGCTGCGGTCATCGAAATCATGGCTGCGAATACGCGTTTCTTCATCGGACGCTCATCTGAATGTATCGGGAAACAGCCCGCGGACGGACCGGTTCATTGGTTCATGGAAATAGCCTGTACTACCGATATTATAGTACAGGCTATTCCGAAATTCCATAACAGGGATATTACGTTGAAACGATCCCCGCGCACCGGGGCTGTCTGTCATGATGGAACGTATTCCTCGAAAACCATCGTGACGGACTTTTCTTTGCCATTGCGTACCAGAAGGATCTTGATGCTGTCCCCTACTTTATGGCTGTCGCGGATCGCCTGCAATTCGGCGCCCGTGCTGATGTCCTTGCCGTCCACGCCGATGATCACGTCGCCGGACTTGATGCCGGCCTTGTCCGCGATGCTGCCCGAGGATACGTCGACGACATAGACGCCGACCGGCAGGCTGTAGTAATCAGCCAGATCTTTCGTAATGTCCTTCGTCGAGATCCCGAGACGAATCCTGCCGCCGACATATCCATTCTTGATCAGATCATCCGCGACATTTTTCGCTTCATTGATCGGGATCGCATAGCCGAGTCCCTCGATGCCGACCGCACTGGTCTTCGCGTTCACGATCCCGATGACCTGGCCGAAGCGGTTCGCGAGCGCTCCGCCGGAATTGCCGGGATTGACCGCGGCGTCCGTCTGGATCAGATTCATGGTGATGTTGTCGATCGTGATCGAGCGGTTCAGCGCGCTGATGACGCCGGCAGTCAGGGTCCCTTCCAGGGTCCCGAGGGGGTTGCCGATCGCGACCGCCAGATCGCCGACCTGGACTTTGGACGAATCGCCGAGCTCTGCGGCAGTCAGTCCGGATACGTCGATCTTGATGACGGCGAGGTCGGTCTGGTCATCCGCGCCGACAAGCTTGGCTGTGTAGTTCTCGCCGGTTGACAGCTTTACCGTGATTTCATCGGCTGTGGCAACGACGTGATTATTGGTCAGGATATAGCCGTCTGCCGAAAGGATGATGCCGGAGCCGGAAGCGCTGGCGGATTCGGTCTGTCCGAAGAAATTGCTGGTCTTGTACGTGATGCCGATAAACACGACGGAAGGGCTGACCTTGCTGTTGATCTGCGCGATGGAAAGCGTGTCGCCTTCGTTGTAGGAAATCGTGCCGGTCGAAGATGAGGTGCCGCCGCTGCTTTCCGATCCGGTGTTCCGGGACTCCGATGCGGCAAGGGATGAAGATCCAGCCGTCCCGTAATACCGGAAAAACTGATAGGACACCGCGCTGGTCACGATACTTGTTGCAAGAATCACACAGGCAAAAGCGATCCCCAGCCGCAAACGCCTTGCGCCGCTCTCCCGGTCTGCCGGATATCGCACACGTTTTGCCTTGCCGAACCGGAACCGCCGTCCGCCTTTCACCGTTTCCTCCGGAACCGCCGCTGCCGCGAGGGTTTCCTGCACCTGTCCGGATTCCGCGGGAGCCGCCTCAGCGGGGATTTTCTCCGCGAAGACTTCCTCGGCGGGGGCTTCCTTTGCGGGCTGGAATTCGCCGGTATCCGGCGGGGTTTCCGCCGGTTCAGCGGGCTGATCTTCCGGATGGATGCTTTCGATGTCGTTCATACCGATGTTTTTTTCGTCTTCCATATCAAAGCCTCCTGTTATCATATGAGATCTTTTCAATATTTACTTCTGCATCTTTTCTCTTGTGCATCATTTTTCTTACACTTATTTATAATATAACATTTTGTCGATAGTACGGAATGCGGTCGGTCTTTTTGGTAAAAACTATTAACAATTGTGAAAAAGGCGGATATCAGCGGGTTTTCAGCGACAGAACGGACGATCGGTTGTATATGACATGAAAATCGGGTAAAATAGCACTATCAATGCATGGAGGGGTTTTCATGGACCAGAATACGCAAAGCAGGCCGTCATCCGGCGGCGACACGCCTTCCCGGCAGAATCAGGGCCCCAGGCATTCCGGGGGCGGCAATTACGGGTCGGGTCATCACGGCAATCGTCGCAGAAGGCCGCGTCCTCACAACCCCTCGGCGCACGGGAGCGTCCAGCAGGGCGCAGGCGTCCAGAGCCAGAGCGGGAGCCTTCCGCAAGGCGGAGGGAGCCTTCCGCAAGGCGGAGGGAGCCTTCCGCAAGGCGGAGGCGGCGGCCAGCCCCGGAGAAATCCCCAGCAACAGGGCGGACAGCCCCGGAGAGCGCCCCAGCAGCAGGGCGGCGGAGACCGCCAGAATCAGGCTTATCCGCAGTCCCGGGGTAATGCCCGTCCGCAGGAAGGGCAAAGCCAGACTCCTGCGAATCAGCAGCCCAGGCCGACTCAGGGAGACCAGGCAAGGACTTCCGACCGTCCGCCGCGTCCTGCGAACACGCCCGGCGGTGCAGGACGTTCCGACATCCCCCAGCAGGCCGGCGGGCAGCCGCGCAATGACCGGCCTTCCCGCAACTGGCAGGAGCGCAAGGTCCGGATCGAGGAGACCCTGGACGATGTCATCAAGGACAATGAGCGCATCGAGAAGGAAATCTGGCTGGAAATCGCGGAGATCCACAACATGCGCATCGATTGATTTTCACAGTCATGCAGGATATACCCTTTGACAAGACACCGATCCTCCGGATGTTATCCGATTGCCTCGGCACCGAAAAGGTTTCGTACCATATGCCGGGGCATTTTTCCGGGCTCGGCTTCCCGGAATGGCTTCACCGCAACGCGCTCCGGATCGACACGACCGAGTTTGCGTTGACGGACGACCTGATCCATCCGCAGGGAAGGATGGCTGAAGCACTGGAGCTCGCCCGCGCGGCATTCGTTTCCGGCAAGACTTTTTTTGTCACGACCGGGGCAAGCATCGCTGTCCATGCCGCGGTCTACACGCTTGCAGTTCCCGGTAGTCTGATCCTGGCAGGGCGAAATTCTCACCGTTCCTTCGCGGAAGCATGCAGAATGTTCGGACTGACGGCTGTCTTCGCGGAGGAGGCGCAGCTTCCGGAAATGATCGGCCGGCACCCTGAAGCTTCCATGGTTTTCATCACCCGGCCGGATTATGAGGGACATGCATCCGATATCCGTCCGGTCATGGAAGCGGCGCACCGCAGGGGCATCCCTGTTGCCGTCGATGAAGCGCACGGGACGCATTTTGCTTTTGCTCCAGACATCATGCCGCTTTCCGCCCTTTCTGCGGGCGGCGATATCGTGATCCACAGCGCCCACAAGACCACGCCCGCCTTGACGCAGGGAGCGTTCCTGCATCTGTCGCGCGGCGGGCTTGATTCGGGCCGTGTGTCTCTTCCGGCAGCAGAAAGGGCGCTGACGGCTCTCACTACTTCCAGCCCTTCCTTCCTGATCGCGGCGACTCTGGATTATGCGCGGGCTTTTCTCGAAACAGCCGGACTTGAAGAGTCTATCCGGTTGTACGGCAGGATCTGCCGTTTCTATGATTCTCTGGAAAATGCCTGGCTGGGATGTCTGCCGAACCGGGTTTCCGGGAGCGGCGCTCCCAGCGGGAGACAAGCGGCGGGCGATTCGGACCCGTTCCGCATCGTGATCCGTCCGTATGGCATCGGCATCACGCCGGGAGACCTGGTCACGGAGTTCGCAAAGCACGGGGTCTTTGTCGAATACGCGGATATCACAAGCGTGGTCCTGATCTGCAAATTTGCGAATTCCGACAAGGATTTTGCGTTACTGTCCGATGTGATGAACCGGCTTTGCCGGGAAGCAGCACGGGAGCGCCGGCATGGGAGCAGAGGCGGAGATGCAGGCGGATACGGAAGCGCTGGGAACGGCGGGAGGACCCGTGTGGCGGACGGTCTTCCGGAAGAGATCGCGGATCTTCTGCGCCGCATCGGCCGGATCCAGGCATCCACCTGCGGGACAGCCATCGACTTCGGCGCGGTCCGCCGCCTTGGCGTCAAAGCGGAAGCCGTTCCGCTCGAGGCTTCGGAGGGACGGATCCTGTTCACCGATTGCATCCCTTATCCGCCGGGTGTCCCCCTTCTGTTTGCCGGCCATATCATGACCTTTGAAGATGCAAAGACTCTTTTATCCTGCGTCCATTCCGGTCTGACGGTCAACGGCATCCTCTTGGCCGGCTCCGGCTGTGGACTCGGCGAAGGGCCTTCGGTCCTGTGCTATCCTTGATTTTTCAATAGTTTTGTCCTGAAGAGATCCATTTTGTTTGGTCTCATCCTCTCTTTGCCGCGGTATGATTGTGGAGCGGAGAGGTACGGGCCGTCCTCACGGCATCCTGATACCTGCTCCGCCGGAAATTTCGGAAGGGAGCGGATATGGACAAGATACGGGTTCTGATCGCAGACAATGATCTCCATTACCGTGAGACGCTCACCGCCGTTCTCACCCGGCTCGCTCCGTCGTTTACCTTCGCATGCCCGCCGGATGGTTCCAGAATTTCCTATGCGGATACGCTGCTCCTGTACGATCCGGCCGATCATGCGGCGCCTCCTCCGGGGTCCCATGCGATCAGGCTTGTCCATTTCAAGGATGGGTCATCCGGCAGCAGCGGGCCTGACTGGATCTACCGGTATGCATCCGCTTGTGATTTCGCGCTTATGCTGGATGAGTATGTGAAAAGCCATCCGGAGCTCACAGCCTCTTCCCTTTCAGGCGGGAACCTGTGCTGCATCGCCGGGCAGGCATGCTGGAGATCCAGGCGCGAAGCCATTTTGCGGCTTGCAGATGCCAAATCGGCCGAAGGATACATCCCGGTCCTGATCGATCTGTGCCCGAGGCACGAATGCCTGATCGAACCGGAGCAGACGGGAGACAGGAGCACCTTATCGGATGCCATGCTCGCGATCATGTCGGGTGGTCTGCCCTATGAGGAGATCGGCATCTACATGGCTCCTTCCGACCGGAATATTCTCCATTTCAGACCGTTCGACTGCTCCGACGACTTGTACGAATGCCTGCCGGACCATGTGCGCATCCTGGCGGATACGCTTCGGAAGTGGAACGCTCATACGGCGTATGCGCATTGCATTATGATCCACTGCGGATCGATCCCATTCTCCTTCATTTATAAAATAAGCATCCTGTGCGACAGCCTGATCCTCCTGAATCATTCCGAAGAGGGATTCCGAGCGCATGAATACGGCAAGGAACTATCCGGTCTGATCGCCAATCTTCCCGTTTCCTGCGATGTGATCCGGCAGGAATGTTCATGCATCGCGGAAGGAGGCTGCGGATATGAAGGCGGACGTACCTGAAGGTGCACAGATCCGGTCAAGGATCGCGCGGTCGGTCCGCGAGCACCCCGACACAGACAATGATGCGTTCCGGAGGATCGTATCGCGGTCGGTTTCACACTCCCTGTCGGGAAGCCGGTACGGGCTGCGGGAAAAAGCGGAGATCGCGGACAGTCTTTTTTCAAAAATGCGCGGGTACGATATCCTGCAGCCACTGTTCGAGGATCCGGATGTCACCGAGATCATGGTGAACGGACCATCGGCCGTTTTCTACGAGTCCTCTGGCGCCATCAGGAGATACGACCGTTCTTTTGACAATGCGAAGCATCTCGGCGACGTTATCGCGCGGATTTTCGCAGCAGAGAACAAGAACCTCAGCGAAAACGATCCCATCGCGGATCTGCGGCTGAAAGACGGTTCAAGGGCAAGCGCGGTGCTCCCCCCCGCTGCACCGGACGGTCCCGTTCTGACGATCCGGAAGTTTACCGGAGTCCGTCCAGACATGGCCTCGCTGATCCGCTGCGGTTTTCTGACCGCAATCCAGGCGGATTTTCTGATCGACAGCGTGACCGGAAAGAAAAACATATTCATTTCCGGCGGGACGGGCACAGGAAAGACTACTTTCCTCAATGTGCTGTCCGCGTATATCCCTTCGACAGAAAGGATCGTGACGATCGAAGACTCCCCGGAGCTGAACCTGCAGAATACGCCGGACCTTGTCAGGCTCGAGACCCGTCCGCCCATGCCGGACGGATCGGGCGAGATCACCGTCTCGGACCTGATCCGCTGCGCCCTTCGCATGAGGCCGGACAGGATCATCGTGGGAGAAGTGCGGGGACGGGAAGCTTCCGACATGCTCTGGGCCATGAACACAGGACATATGGGATCGCTGAGCACCGGCCACGGCAATTCCGCGGAAGACATGCTTTCCAGGCTGAATGTCATGGTACAGGAGACATCCGGACTTCCGTCCGGTGTGATCTGTTCCATGATCGCATCCGCCCTTGACCTGGTCGTCCACCTCGGGAGGGCGCCCGGAGGCGGACGCCGTATTGAGAAAATCATCGAGGTCCACGGTTATGCGGACGATGGATTCCGTGTCACGGAAGCCGCCTGCAGCGAAGTCCAGCCGGCATATGAAAGGAGGATGACCGTTTCATGATGATTCCCCGCAGAAACACGACAGCCGTTATCGTGCTGGCATCCGGGATCCTTTATGTGCTGTCCGTCCCTTTTCTGCCCGGGGTGCCTTTGCGGATCCTTTGCGCCGTCGCACTGGCCTTTCCGGTCCGAAGCAGCCTGAAGCGGTATTTTTCCGCCCGCGGCGCCATTTCCGCGCGGGAAGAGCTCCGGAGCCTTATGGAAAATCTCTGCGCTTCCGTGGCTTCCGGGCATGTTCTGCCGAATGCCCTGGCCGGCGCGATCCCCGATATGATCCTTCTGTTCGGAGAACGGTCGCCCATGGTGAAGGCGCTGAATCTATTCTCGGAAAAAATCCGTCTCGGGCATCCTTTTCAGGACTCCCTGAAGGAGTTCTCCGGCAGTCTGCGCTGCCCCGAAGCGATGCCCCTGTTTGACGCGCTTACCAGATCCGACCTGCTCGGCGGAAAGATGCTCCTGATCCTGCGCCATAACCTTACCATGATCAGCGAGCTTCTTTCTGTCAGCCGCGACATCTCCTCCGATGTATCGCGGAAGCGCGCGGAAAGCACCATCATGTCGGGAATGCCTTTCCTGGTGCTTTGGTGTCTGTATGCCGGCGCACGGGATTACGTTGCGATGGCATGGACGGATCCGGCCGGCAGACTGTGCTTCTTCTTCGCCTTTGTCGTGTCGGTCCTTGCCTATTGCATGAGCATGTCCGCGATTTCCTCTTCCGTTTATGCAGACGGTCCGGCCGGTAAAGCAGGCGATGTTTTATCGGTCGCCGGATTACTGGGTTTTATGTACCGGACTCTTTTCAGAAAGTCCGGAAAAGCGAGGCGATTCCTCTCTCTCGCCGGCAGATCATTGCCGGAAGGATTTCTGCTTTCGCGGAAGAGGATGCTGCTTTTTTTGTATCCAGAAAGAGAGGATCCGCTGGAGGAATATCTTTTCGTCAAAATCACCCTGGCTGCGCTTACCGTCCTGTTTTTCGCGCTGACGCTGCCTTGGGCAGGGCGCGCGGCCATAAGCATGGCTGCGATCCCGCTGGCCATGCTTTTCCTGCATGATCTGGACCTTCAAAGACGTATCGCATGCTGGCAGACAAGGATCATGCGGGATGTCCCCGGATTCATCAGCCTGCTGTCCACTCTTCTGGGGAACGGTATGACGCTTTCGCGCGCGGTCGGGATATGTATGGACGCCTTTGCGGATTCTTCGGTTGAATTCCGCAGGGAAATGTCTTTTCTGAAAAAGGCGGCTGTTTCCGGTATGGCGGTCAGCGACGCCCTTGATGTTTTTGCAGGCAGAATGATGTCCGCGTCGGTGTCGGGCGCTCTGATCCTGGCCGCGCAATACGGGAGGACTGGCGGCACGGAGACCCTGTCTATGCTGCGCCTGCAGGCCGGCGCTTGCTGGCAGCAGGCGCGTCTTGCGGCACGCAGGCAGCTGGAGGAAACGTCCCTGACATTGCTTCTGCCGATGATGATCCAGCTTATATGCGTGCTCCTGATCTCGGCTCTTCCCGCTTTGATCACCATCGGCAATATCTGATCCATATCCGCGATCCATCGTACCATTGAAAGGAGATTCATGAAATGAACACACATGTATCCGGAAGAAAAGGATTCGGCACGGTCGAAATCGTGCTGATCGCTGCCGTCCTCATCAGCCTGGCCTTGATGTTTCGTTCTTCCATCACCGCATATGCGAGGAAGCTGATGACTTCGACATTCGGAAATGCCGAACCATCCTGCGAATCGGGGGAGGATCCTTTCCGTGAATGAACATAGAGAGCATCTTCTGGACCTGCCCTTTGAAGACGCGGCAAAAATCGCCCAGTACCAGATCGATCGCATGCAGAAGGCCGCGATAAGCCCGCTTGTGAAGATCCGGATCGGCGCCGATGAAGGCGGTATCCATTTCTATGGGGATACAGAGGGTCTACGGCCGATCCACGATCATTTTTCATTGTCTTCCGTTCCAAGGGGCGATTGGATCCGCTTTCTCACCAGTCTATTAAAGACAGCTGCCTGGTGCTCCGACCGCCTGATCGATCCGGTTTGCCTGTCCGTTCATCCGGCAGCTTATTATCGTCCGGACGATGCGGGGATACCGGCGTGGGACGGGATCCTGTTTGTCTGTCTCCCTGTCCGTGAGACCGGCATGCCCTCCCGTTCCCCGGTCAGCTGTGCCGGCCTTGCCGATCGGATCGCCGGCATTGCCGGCGCGGATCACTTCACTCCGGAAGAATGGTCCGCGATCCGGGACATCGACCTTTATCACGCTGAGGACGGACTTGCACAGCTTTCCGCCTTCCGCGAAAATACCGTTGCCGGTGAAGATGAAGAAAAAGCCGGCCTGAAGTCTCTCTTGAAAGTCGTTTCCCGTCTTCTGCAGCTTCGACCTGGCAGAATGACGGTACTTCTGTCGGCACTGGCAGCGCAGACTGTCCTTCTG
>CAZDPQ010000051.1:0-17291 GCA_964507305.1 uncultured Oscillospiraceae bacterium | reverse complement strand
GACGCCGAGGCGCTTCTCGTCGATGCTGGTCGCCGGGATCAGCCTCGTGACGTCCACGAGCTGCGGGAAAACATACCGGCAATTGTGCGCAAGGGTCATGATCCCCTGCATGGCCTGGATGAATTTGCCCCCCAGCGCGGGATCGAAGGCCTCCGGGTCCGTCAGGTCGGAAGCCCAGAGAGCGCCCTGCTGCATGAAAAAGTTCTGGACCGTGAATTCCAGTCCGCTGCCTTCGTACCCAGGATGGACGTCAAAGCTGCGGAACATGCTTGAAGTGCGGTCAAAGTAAGCCAGAAGGCCTTCGGTCGCCTTCGCGATCAGGCTGCGCTGCGAGCTGTCCGGGATCAGCCGCTCGATGGGGATCCACGGGATCAGGGTATTGTTGTTGCAGTTCCAATCACCCCAGAAATCCTGGAATTGATTGCTCTGCGTTCCGGTGTTCGGGATGTAGCCAGGCCGCTGGATCAGCTGCGCAATCGTACGGTCCGGGAAAAGGGGTTCGTCGGTCCACGCCCTGCCGCTGCGGGGTGTCTGCCATTTAAACGTCACATTTTCGGCCATCAGGCCTTCGATGGTCTTTTCTGCGTAAAACTCGTAGGACAGCGTGCCGTCCTTATAATTGACCGGCCACTCCACGGTGGACTGGAGCGCGTACGCAAAAGCATTGACGGAAGCATCCAGCGCCTCCAGCTTCGTCGGGACAGTCTCCCTGCTGTTCCCGTAAAGGTAAAATTCAACGGTCATATCGCCCGCGGCGATGTCCTTCCCGCTGTTTTTCGCGCGGAGATCCATGCCGCATCCGACCGCGCCGTCCCGCTCGATGGTCCGGACCTGGCTGACCTTGAAGCGCTTGACGCCTCCGTTCATGGAATACCAGGTCATGGGCGACATGTTGAAATAGACAGCCGACTCCATCCCGTCCGTATAGAAGTAGCTGCTCGGGAATCCGCTTTTCCAGTAAGCGGTGTCGTCCACGGTCTGGTAGTTCGGGACTTCCTGGTTGATCGATACGCGGTCAGTCGGGACACCGTCGCGCCAGAGCATCATCAGCGGCTCATAATCATTCAGCTGCAGCTTCGACTTCAGATGGTTGGTGATCGTGAACCGGATCAGCGGGCTGCCGGCGAACGCCTCGACCCGGATCTCGAAATCATAGCCTTTGGACGGATGGGTGCCGGAAAAGACGACGGCTTTCGTATCCGCCGTATTGCTGACGACCTTGTAGGATGTCGGCTCGGCATTGAACGATTCCCCCTGGATCAGAGGCCTGCCGGCATCGAAAAACGGTGTCCAGGCCTCTCCTTTCAGAATGGATGTCGTCATGGCGTACGAGCCGGAATCGCCTTTGGTGAATTCGACGCGCTGGTTCCCGGCGCCGATCCGGACATAGTCCTGCCCCTGCTCCAGCATGATCCCGATCGCCGGGTCCGCGCGGAAGGGGATCTTCCCGTCTGCGGCGGGAGCGTTCCCCGTCGGTTTCGCGCAGCCGCTGAATGCCATGAGCGCGGTTATGGCGGCGGCTGCGGCGGTCCGGGTGAATTGGATCCGATTCTTTTTCATAGTTGCCCTCCTGTGTTATCAATCCATCGACCGGAACAAACGCATGCAGATCCGGCCGAGAGAAAACGTGATGATGAAAAGCACGACGGCGATCGCGGAGGAATAGCCCATCTGGAAGCGCAGGAACGCGTAATCATAAAGATGCGCCACGATCGTGTGGGCCGCGTAATTCGGCGACGGCATCCCTGCGAACTGGTACACGACTTCGAAGACGCCAAAGGATGCGACGACCGATGTGATGGCGCCGAACAGCAGCTGCGGCTTCATGAGCGGGAAAATCAGATAGTAAAGTTCCTGCCAGCGGCTTCGGATCCCGTCGATCTTCCCTGATTCAAACACTTCCTGCGGAAGGTTCTGGAGTCCGGCGAGAAATACGAGGAACCCGGTGCCGAGGCTCATCCACACGGAAATCAGGATGATCGCGGGGAAAAGGTATTTCGCGCTCTGGTTCCAGAGGATCGGCTCGGAGATGACGCCAAGCCGCAGCAGGAAATTGTTGATGTATCCCATGCGGTCGTTGGAGAAAATCGTCAGCCAGACCGTTGCCATGGCCAGGCCGCTCGTGATGGACGGGGCGTAGAAGGCGAGGGCAAAGAACCGGCGGAACCGTATACTGTTGAGGATCCATGCCATCAGGAAGCTCAGCATGTAGCCGATGGGCCCGATGAACAGGGCAAACACAAAGGTGTTCCGGAGAGCTGTCAGGAAGATGTCATCGTCGAGGAACAGCCGGCGGTAGTTGGCGAGGCCGGTCCAGGCAGCCGGCTGGATCATGTTGAAATTGGTCAGGCTCAGGTAGACCGCGATGCCGATCGGCACCATGATGAATACGAAGAACAGGGCCAGGAAAGGGGCGAGGAACAGGTATCCTGTCCCGTTCTTGTTCAGGAACAGGGCCAGCCCCGTTTTTTTGATCGTCATTTCTTCGGTCCGCGTTTTCATGCTGCTCCTCTCATGCTTTCATTCGACCAGTCCGCTGCGCTCGATCCCCTGCATGAACCGGCGCTGCAGAAACATATAGGCCAGCAGGACCGGCGCGATCACAAGGAATATGGATGCCATCAGGGTCCCTTCCGTTACGATGGTCTTGGCAAGGAGGGCCGGATTGGTGCCGGCCGCGTTGATCTCGCCTCCGAAATAATTCTTGTACATGCTGAACACCCGCGGCAGCATGGCAGGCAGCGGCAGCATCTGGATCTGGTTGATGTAGATCGCCGGCTCGTAGTAATCGTTCCAGTGCCAGACCATGGCGAGGACGACCGTGACGATGATCGATGTCCTGACGCTCGGCAGTGCGATCCGCCAGAAGGTTTTGAACGCGCCGCATCCGTCGATCCGCGCCGCTTCCTCGAGCGATTTCGGCAGGTTGAGGAAAAACTGCCGGAACAGGAAGATGAACAGCCCTCCCCGCAGTCCGTACCCGAATATCTGGGGCACAAGGATCGGAAGGTAGGAACCGGTCCAGGACAGAGAGGAAAAAATCAGGTACTGCGGCAGCAGGATGGTCTGGACCGGCATGATGATGCTCAGGATCGAGAGGGTAAACAGGATCCGTTTCCCCGGGAACCGGTAGCGCGCGAATCCGTAGCCGATGAATGAGCAGCAGGTGATCTTGATGACGATGCTCACGATCGTGACGCCGAGCGAGATCGGGAAGTGCGCCGTATAGCCGAGGAGGTTCCATGCGTATGTATAGTTGGTAAAATGGATCGCTCGCGGGATCCAGTTGATGCTCAGGTCGAACAATTCTTCCAGGGATTTCATCGAGGTGATGATCATGTACAGGAAGGGGTATACGAAAACGAACGCCACGACGCTCAGGAACACGTAGAGGAACAGGGTGAAAAGCACCCGCCCCTGCCGGATGGCGGACGATGCCTTCAGGGCGCCGCGGCGCACAGCCGCGTTCTCGGCGGCGCGCCCTGCGATATTCCGGATGAATGCTGCCGTTCTCATTTATCGCGTGCTCCTTGGTTTTCTCCGGTGTTCGGCCTGTTCGGAATAGATGAACCCTTTCATCGCCCCGAACAGGATCCCGACAAAGACGAGGATGAAAGCAAAATAGATCCAGCTCATGGCCGCGCTGTACGAGAATTTCTGCTCGCGGAATGCGGTGTTGAAAAAGTATGAGACCATGGCGTTGCCCGGGTCGCTGAAGGAATCGATGACCGTGTAGATGATGACCAGCAGCGTGATCGGCGAAACCATGGGGAGCGTGATCTTCCACAGCATCTCCCATTCGGTGGCGCCGTCCACATGAGCGGATTCGTAGAGAGACGCGTTGATGTTCAGCAGGCCCGAGAGGAACAGGATGATCGGGACGCCGGACCGCCAGAAGACATAAGTGATGCGGTTGAGGAACTCGCCGGCGACCCTCGTCAGCGCGGTCCCGAGAAATTCGCGGATCGACGCGGGCAGCAGGATCCCTCTCGCCATGTTCATCGCTTCCTGCCCGACGTTCATGCCGAGCAGCTGCTGCATGACATACCCGGTCCCAAGAAGGAACGGCAGAAAGAACAGGGTGCGGTAAAGGCCCCTGCCCTTGAATTTCTTATTCAGGAGGATGGCGATGATCAGCGAGAAAATCACGATCAGCGGTGTATTGATCAGGCTGTCGTTCACGATGGACTTGAAGATCGTTGTAAAGGAGGTGTCTTCGATGAATGCCGCGAGGTAGTTGATGCCTCCCAGGTATTCGAATGTATATCCCCCTTTGATGATCGTGTAATTTCCAAAACTGATGTACAGCGAGAAGGCGATCGGGAACAGGAAGAAGCAGAGGGTCCCGATGATCAGAGGCGATACGAACATCAGGCCTTCGCGGGCCGCGCGTTTTTTATCGGTGCTTCTGCGGTGCTTCATCCGTTCCCACCTCCCCGGACCGCCAGAAAATCCCCGGCCGGTACGGTGATGCCGCCGCCGGTCCAGGCGGAATCGCCGTAATTGAAATACAGGGCCGTGCCGTTGGAATAGGTGACCCGCGTGACATCCTGCCCGAGCCGCTCGTGGCGGATCATGTATGCATTGTAGATGTCCCCGGCCTTTTCCTTGATCTCCCGCGAAATGTCCGCGATCGAGCCTTTCCATGATTCGTATTCGGACGAGAACAGCTCATTGTACGCTGTGTCCGCCAGTTCCCGTGAATTTACATATGTCAATTCGTAATAAGGGATATACCCGTATTCGATCATCCTGAGCTTCTGCCCCGCGGCGTCATAGAAAAGGTTGACCGGGCTGCCGGAATACAGGACGCTTCCGTGGACCACCATCTGGTAAAACGGAACCGTTTCGTCTCCGAACAGGACAGAAACACTCCGGTCCGGAATGTCCTTGAGGAGGATCGAAGAGCCGACGGCATACAGGTTGCCGCCCGTCGTCGCCGCCGTACCGAGGATCTGCGCCGTCTGCTCCAGGACTCCTGTCCAGGTTTCTGCGGTTTCCGCGGCAAGGGACGGATGCTTCCGGTTGTGGTCGCTGTACAAAGTCTCCCCCAGTTTTTCGAACAGCACCCCGGAAGCGCCGACGCTGCCGGCGTAGCGGAGGATCGCGGCGGTCCTGGAGGCAAGGGAAACGGGACTCATCAGGTAGCGCGTCTTGCCCGGGTCGGTGTACATATAATTGTTCGGATCGCGGGCGGCGTCCGAAGCCAGGGAATATCCGCCGCTGCCTTCGAAGATGTCCACGTTGTTGACATCGAGCAGCAGGCGCACGTTCTGCTTTTTGCAGTATGAAGCGAGGTCCCGCAGTCCGCCGCCGCCGCCGAGCTTCCAGGAAGCGGGCATGCTGTATGGCGGGGTGAGCAGGCCTTTCCGGCTCCAGCCCCTTAGATTGACGATCAGATCCTCGACCCCTTCCGATGTCAGTTCGCCGATCATATCCCGCGTCTGGGCAAAGGTCGTCAATTTCTTGTAGAATGAGAAAAACAGCTTTTTCTGGCGGATGCCGCCGAGCACATCCAGCAGGACCGGCACGCCTTCCTGCGCGACAGGCTCCGAAGGCAGGAATCCGGTTTCCTGCAGGCGCCGGCGCAGGGTGTTCGCCATCCCGCTGTAATCGGCATCCGCGCCGGCAAGGAAACAGTATTCCATAACCCTGTCGCCGGTGTATCGCTGCGCGTCGAGAAGCACGGCCAGCGGAAAGACCTGGGAGCCGCCCGCGATGCTGATGGAGGAACCGTACACCCCGTAGGATTTGCGGTACGTGAAGGAATTGAAGATCCTGCTGATGCTGACCGCCACGCCGCCGGGCGCGATGTGCAGGGAACCGTAAGCCGCTCCCTCCCGCAGCATGGTGACGAAGGCGGAATCTCCGACCTTCACCCCGTAGGAAGGAAGCATGGCGCGGATCATCGCGCGGCTGGACTCGTCCTCCGCCATTTCCGCGATATTGACCGTCTGCGGCGAATAATACGGGATCGCGTATTCCTTGAGTGAATTCTGGCGCAGCGACACATCCTTAAAGCGGTACAGCTCTCCGGCGCCGTTCGGATAGAGATAATACCCGTCGTCCGTATCGGCCGCTGCGCCGAAGAAAGGCATCAGATCCACGGACACAAGATTGTTCGCCTCGCCGTCCCCGATGCCGGATTCCGGGATGGTCACGCGCAGGATGCTCCCGTCAAGGACGAGCTCGATGGCAAGACGCATTTTCAGCGTATCCATGGCGTATTCGATCCGGATCCCGCCGTCGATGGGGGTCCCCCGGGCGGACGTCACGAATTCGGCCGCGCTGCCGGTGCGGATGTCCCCTTTCATGTCGGTGACCGCCGCGTATTGAAACAGGAACATCGAGCGGATATACAGGCTCCACAGGCGGTTTGCCTTGCGAGTCAGGCGTTCCGGGTCCACCGACGATTCCCACAGATGACCGGTCCTGCGGTCCAGCACGGCAGCCGACTGAAAATCATCCGACACATAGAACGCGGCGGCGTCCGTTTCGCTGACAAGCCCGTAACCGCCGGGTGCGGAAGCCTCCGCCGCGGAAACGGATTCCGCCGCGGATACGGGTTCCGTGCCGGAAATGGATTCCGTCCCGGCAGCGGCACTCTCGGTTAAAGTCGCGCCGGGAAGCGCCGCCGAAATCGCCATCAGCAGCAACAGGGCTGTGAAAACACCCGCGAAACGGCTTTTGCGGAACACCTTGCTGCGTGGCTTTTCCATGTCTCCTCCGTTTTTCATGCTCAGTACCCGAACACGGCGAACCGCGCTTCTTTATAGATTCCTTCCAGGAAAAGCCAGAACTGGCTGGACAAAGCGAAAATCAGCAGCCCGATCGCCCAGATAAGCGCCATCCCGAACAGGATCAGCAGCAGGACGAGCAGCGTTTTCTTGACGGTGAAATTGTTCATCACGCGCACGCTGAGGAAAAAGAGCAGCCCGCACCAGATGGCGATCGCATGGGAAAGTCCGTTGTAGATGGCGATGTCCAGACGGCTCAGGATCAGGGAAAGGGCTGCCAGCGGGAGCGAGAGGACCATGTACGGGATCACGCAGTAGACCGTTGACATGATGGCTTCGCTGACCTTGCTCTCCCCCTCCATGATGGATGTGACCGCGAAAAACGAGAACGCCCATGTGACAAGTGGGATCGCCATCTTCATGACTTCCATCGTCACGTTGACATCCTCCGCTGCGACAGATGACAGGGGGTAGTGCACCACAAACAGGGACAGGATCCGGACCGCCAGCAGGATCAGGAACAAAAGGATGGCCGGCAGCCAGCTGAACCGGTCGCGTGATGCCTGAAGGGCACGGAACGTGTCGATCGGATGTCTCAGGATGCAGATGGAAAGGCTGAAAAGATGCATGTCTTTCTCCTATATCCTCGAATAATACCGCCGGATGATCCGGTTGATCCGGATCAGCAGATACCGGACCGCCAGGAGGATCCCGACGATCAGGGCGATCGCCGCGGCCGTGACCGGCGCAAAATGCTCCCGGAGAAACTGCAGCCGGTATTTGTCGAACGCGGCGGAATATCCGGTCTTGTCACCGCACAGCCTGTAATATTCCATCGCGGATTGCCACTGACCCTGCTTGTAGTAGGCTTTGGCGAATCCCTTGTTGGCCAGCGCATAGTTCGAATTGATCGCGCCAACCTGGGACCAGTAGGCGACAGCGTCCACGTAATCGCCCGCGGTATACAGCCGGACAGCCTGGTATACAAGCTGCATGAACTGCGTCGGGGCGAAGATCTTGACGCTTGCGCTCGCGCTGTCCAGGACATAGATGTTCCCCCTGCTGTCGGTGTCGACCGCGACCGGGGCGGTAAACTCATCCGAGCTGTCGCCGAGCCCGCCGAAAATGGCCAGGTTGTTCCCTTCCTGATCGTAGATGTGGATCTCGCCGGCCCATGATTCGAGCAGCATGACATTGTCATCATCCGTCACGGCAAGGTCGATGAAATACGGTAATTTTTCTTCGCCATCAATATTGATCATATGTCCGAACATGTCTTTTTTCGGATAAATGTTCCGGTTGATCGAACTGATCTTCTTCAGCTGGGCGGTCTGGTCGACGGTCGTCACGTACAGTGTCCCGTCCTTCGCGATGTCGAACGAAAGGCATGACGCCGGTTCGGGCTTTTGCATGCTGTACCGCTGCTTCTCGGTCGAAAAAGCCTTGCGGACCAGATACCCCAGGTTGAATCCCACCTCGGTGGCATTGATGTATCCCCGGAACTGGTTGTAGGCGTCCATCTGCATGATCCACTGATAACGGATGGCGTACAGATACCCGGTCGTGCTGACGCCGACCCGGCGCGGCACGAACTGGAAGTCGTCCGTCAGCAGCTCCGAATCCGGTTTGCCGAACTCCTCGACATATTTCCCCGTTTTCGACAGCTTGACGATCCGTCCGTTCCCGGTGTCGGCGACGAAGATCCCGCCGTCGCCGTCCACGAACAGGCCTTCCGGATCCCTGAGGCTGTACCCGGCCGGCCCCGGGAGGACCGGATCGCCCGTCCCCGAGGCTTCGGCGATCTCCGTTCCCGAGAAGACCCTGTCGACTTTCAAGTCCTTGTCAAACCGCAGGATGCGGTCATTTCCGGAATCGGCGACATAGAGCGTGTCGTTGCCGTCGATGAAAAGATCCTGAGGAGAGCTCATGGTTCCGATCCCTTCCCCAAGGTAGAAGATCGTTGCCGTGTGGGAGTAGGATTTCGGGATGGTCTGGCGCGGATGGTCGTAATTGGTGTCAACGATATAATCGGTTTCAGCCCAGCCGAAGCAAGCCGCCGGATGGAGGAATGCGAGCAGGAACAGCGGGATCGCCGCGATCCATCGTATCATCGATGTCTGATGCCTTTTCCTCATCGTCCGAAATCCGCCTTTATGCCTTGATCCCCGAATATGCCATGGTTTTCATCACTTTTCCCTGCATTGCCGTAAATACGATGATCGTGGGCAGCGTCACGAGGAGCGATGCGGCCATGGTCGCGCCCACCCGTCCGAGATCGGTCACGCCGACGCCGCCCGCGATCGTCGAAAGGGCGACGGGCAGCGTTTTCTTTTCCTGGCTGGTAATGAATACGAGCGGGGAAAATGCGTCATTCCAGCTCGAAATGAAGGACAGCACGATCAGGGTCGCGACCGCCGGCTTCAGCAGCGGCATGACGATCCTGAAGCAGATCCGCAGCTCGCTCGCCCCGTCGATCCGGGCGGACTCCACCAGCGACATGGGGATGCCCCTCATGAAGCGTTCCATCAGGAAGAAATTATAGGCGATCGCGAGCTTCGGAATGATCAGCGCCGCGTATGAATTGAACATTCCGAGCTGCGTGACGACCAGATAGTTCGGGATCTGGGTCACATAGGGAGAAAACATCAGTGCGGCGATCACGATCTGCATGATGACCGCGGAACCTTTCGGGCGGTGGATGACGATGCCGTAGGCACCTACCGTGCTGATCAGCACGGTCCCCATGACGGTGATGACGGTCGTGTACAGGCTGTTGAATATATAGCGAAGAAACGGCACGACGCTGCTGCTCATGGATACCAGGAGGTTCGAGAAATTGTCCATGGTCGGTTTTCTGACGAAGAACCGCGGCGGGAAGCGGAGGATTTCATCCAGGGGCTTGAATGCCGAGTTGATCAGGTAAATCAGCGGGAGGATCGAAAAAAGCATGAGCGCTACGGTAAACACATAGATCACCGTATCCTCAAAGGTCAGTTTGTCGATCCTGTTCCTGTACCATGTGCGCAGGTCAATCATAAATATCGGCTCCGATCAGCAGCTGCGGGTATTCCTCCTGCTTGGCTTTCAATTCCTTGTTGATCTCATCGACGGCTTCGTCGAACGAATCGCGGACCGTAATGTTCTGCTGTTCAATGATCAGCCGGTTCCACGCGTTGTTCACATGCCGTGCCACATAGGGTCCGCCCAGGACGCCCGGCGTCTCCACATCCCATTTCCACGCGCCTTCAATGACCGCGAGATCTTTCCCCGGCCATGCCAGGTCCCGGAAAGCTTTCAAATTCGCCGTATTCACGCGGGAACCAAGCCCGATCCTGGTTTCGATCTCCCGGGCATAGCGGGACTGCGTTTCGGCACCCATCCACCATTTCAGGAAATCCCAGGACTCTTCCGGATACCGGGTGAACCGCAGGATCATCGAGCTGCTCATCGTCGATCCGGACCAGGAACGGTCGATCGTCCCGTCTTCCGCGCGATGCCCGGGGATCTGGCTGATCGCCCATTTGCCGGCGAGTTCGGGCGCGCCGGTCAGCATGGAGATATAATCGGCGTAACCGCCGATCCCGACCGGGATGCTGCCGATGCGGAACCGGTTGAAGAAGGCTGCCGTATAGGGAATTCCGTAATTCGTGTACAGCTGGACCATTTCCTCGAAAGCGGCGTAGCCTTCCGGGGTGTCAAACGCGGACCGGAGCCCGTCGGAAGTGAAATACCTTCCGCCTCTCTGGAACAGGAAAATGTTGAGGTCCTGCGGAACGTAGGCTTCAAGCTGATTCTGCTTCAGCAGCTGCAGCGTCGTGGTGTAGAAATCGTTCCAGGTGTCGGGCAAAGGGATCCCGAGAGATTGGAATATGTCCTTGCGGTAAAACAGGACCCTGAAATCCATTCGTTCCGGCAGGCCGTAGATTTTCTTGTTGAAGGTCAGCGGAACGAATGCCTGCGGGAGGAATTCCGCCGAAAGCGCGCCGAATCCGGGCATCGTGCCGAGTTCGAGGGCGGCGTCCCGGATGGCAAGCTCCACCGGGGTGGAGGCACCGACCGATATCGCCGCATCCGGCGTGGTCCCCGATACGATGGAGAGCATCAGGGAGTTCACGGTGCCCGCGTTGAGCTGTCCTGCCGGCAGCAGATTCAGGTTGACGGCCGTGCCGGTTTGCGGCGTGAAGCTGTCGTCGATCAGGTTGCGCAGGATCTCTGCGGCCTCGGTGCTTGCCGACATCCAGACGCTGATCAGGGATCCACCGGAACCCGGAGCCCCTTCCTGGATCCCCACGTTGTTATAGTCCTTAACGAATGAAATGAAAAAGCTCCTCAGGGTCGCCCAGGTCTTCTCATACCAGCGGCTGACCGCGTCGGCCACAGGCGCCCCGGCGGGGACGATCTCAAAATAGTCGATCGTCGCCGGCATGAATTGAAGATTGGTGTACCACATGGTCAGCGCGGTCTGGTTCTCGACCAGGCTGCCGAGCTGCTTCGGAATGCTCTCCGGATCGGCGCGGACCTGGTCGATCAGCGCGATGATCTGCTCCAGGCTGTTCGACGCGGTCGTGCGCCTGCCTCCGGCAAGGGAGACCAGCTTCTGCACTTTCCACCGGAGGCTTTCGGAAAGTCCGGACAGGACCTCTTCCGTCTGCGGGATATTGCGGACGATCTCATATTCGTAGTTGACATCCGGCGACGTGCCGGTCAGCATCGTCACATCGAGCAAATAAGAGGAAAAAGTCAGCGCGTCCTCGTTCAGGGACAGGATGAGGTCGGTATATTCCGCGGAAACGACCCGCATGGAGATCGTATGGGGGCCACCCGCCGTCAGGTAGAAAAGATAGGGGATCCCCGCCGGGTCGGACAGCGTCTCGATATGCCAGTCCTTGCGGTATTCGAACGGGTAGGCCAGCATTTCCGTGAACGGGACCTTGCCGTCGACGGCGATCCTGCGGTAAACGGGAAGGCCGTTGGTGAAATGGGTCAGGATCCGCAGGTCGATCCGGTACAGACCGCTTTCCGGGACCGTGAACGACCAGGTGATCTCCTGCCCGCCTTTGCTCCAGTAATTGTCGCCGATGGCATTCAGCCTGCGGTATCCGCCGGACGGCGGAGACGTCCTCGGGTCATCGTTGGCGACCCGCGACAGATTCGGCGAATTTTTATCGGTCACATTTTTCTCCGCTTCGAAAAAGACCGATCCTGAAGCATCTTTGTATCCCGCTGCCCGGTAGCTTTCCAGCACCTCGCGGTAATCGGAGGTCTCCTGCGGGGCGGACAGCGCGACCGACGCGATGGCCATGCCCTGCTGGACATAGCTGAGCCTTATGATGTGAGGTCCCTTCTCGATATAGAGCCTCAGGGGTTCGGAATAATAGCCTTCCTGATCGAATACCGCTTCATCGTTCCATTGCTCGACCAGTTTCTGGGAAGGCACGGACTCGTCGCCGACCGCATTGACCGTCGGCTCCCCCGCGTCGATCCAGTTCCACTTCAGCGCGACGTTGGACAATTCCTGATAGGGGATCTCCCCGTCGACCGTGATTTCGCGCACGGCATCCAGTGTGGAAACCTTATACGCGTAATAATCGATTTTAATGTTGTAAAGGGCCGATTCCGGCGCGTCGATCTCCCACTCGATCCATTGGACGGAATCGTCCCACAGAAGGGCGTTCTTTGCCGGCTCGCCGAATGCGGCAAGGTGTGGCCGAAGGTCCGTGTCCCCTCCGCGGATGGAATCGACGGAATAGACCAGGTCTTCTCCGGCATACAGCGGACGGAATTCGTATCCTTCGAGCAGATCGGCGTAATGCGGCAGCTCGCCGAGGGTTTCGCCGCCGGTTCCCCCGCTGCCGGTCCCGGTGTACTTGTCACGCATCCTTCGTTCGGAAGGATCGGATCCCGCCGACACCGCCGCGATATGGAAAGAACCCCATGTCACTGTAAGGAACAGGATTCCCGCAAGAAGGATTCTGATGGATTTTCCGGTCTGCCTTGTCATCTGGACGGCACTTTTCTCCTGATTTTCCGTATTCCTGCCGGGCGGGATCCGGACGCCGCGCGGGCGGCGTTCCGGATCCGGTGCCCGGTCCCGTGTCATTTGCCTTTGGCAGCCCAATAGGCGTCGATGTCCGAAAGGATCTGCGACCCTCCGCTGGTCTTCCACTGCTCGATCATCTTGTCCCAATCGTCGAGCGGACGTTTGCCGGTCACGATGTCGTTGAAATAGCCCTTTTCCATTTCGGACAGGGGATCCATATAATCGATCACGCTCTGGATCCCCGCGGCCACATAATCGCGGGTCTGCATGAGATGCTGGATCCTTCCGCTGGCGATGCCATCCCCGAGCATCTGCAGGTTGAGCAGCTTGCTGTAGATGGCATAATCCTGCCCGAGGCCGGCCGTTTCTTTCATCAGGGCGCTGAAATAGGACTCGTACGCGGTCCCTTTCAATGCGGCCGCGGTCGCCTCCACGTTCTTATTGTTCGCGAGGAAGGCATCGAGCGCCGCCTTGCTGTTCCTGGACGTGGAATTGACGGTGGAATCGCCGTACAGATGCACGCCGACGGGCGATGTGTTGGTCTGGGTCCCCTGGTTGAAGAAACCGGGGCCGATCTCGTCGGGCGAATAATTGAACTCGGGCACCTCGGTCCCCGCGTCGACGGCTTCCTGGTTCAGCGGTTCCTGGATTTCCGTAACCGGATATTTATTGCCATATTTGGCGCGCATGTCGGGATCGTTTCTCATCACGGATTCGTACAGTTCATTCATCTCCATGATGACCGCCTCCGGGTGCTCGCAGCCGGCGCTGATCGCCGCGGGCCAGCCTGTGGGCAGCCAGGTCCTGAACTTATAATCCTCGTTTCCGGGCGTCCCTTCCATGAATCCGAGCGGCTCGATCCTCGCGTCCGCCGAATTCAGCGAGAGCTGGGTCTGCGCCCAGTTGGCGAACCAACCCATTCCGGCATTGATCAGACCCTGACCGTTAACAAACTGGGTGTTGTAGTCACCGGCGGAAATCTTGTAGAAATACGGGTGCACCCAGCCTTTCTTGTACCATTCGGCCAGCTTTGCGATCGCCTGCTTCATGCCGGGTTCAATCGAACCGTAGGTGTACTTGCCGTCGCCGTCCGGATCATAGAACCATCCGGGCGACACGCCGAACAGAGAGAAGATCATGCTGCTGGTGCCGTACGTCGTCGCCTCCATGCGGTAAGGGTAATCATCGGGGTAAGCCGCTTTGAAAGCCGCCATCAGGTCTTCAAGATCCGTAAGGTTCGCCGGCTTGTCGAATCCGAGGTTTTCGGTAATATCCATGCGGATGTAAAGCGTCTCATAGGCTCCGGCTTCGGTGGGGTCCAGGACATGCGGGATGCAGTAGAGCTTGCCCTCTTCATTGATCTTATTGGCTACGCCTTCGAGGCCGAGCGTGTCCTTGTATTCCTTGAAGATCCCTTTGACCATCGGAGAGCCGTAGCTGTTGATGTCGTCCTCGATCACGCGGAGCTGCCCGCTCTTATAAAAATCGGGGAAAAGCTCCGCTCCGTCCGCCAGGACGTCAGGCAGATCATTGGAAGCAGCCAGCAGCGTCAGCTGCGTGATATGGTCCGCCTCGGATGCCGCGATGTACTTTGCCTTCCATATGATGCCCAGCTTGTCCTTGCACCAGACGATATACGGATTGGCCTCCCAGGCTTCCATCTGGTCGGCCGACGAAACCGTGCGGGTGGTCGTCAGGGTGATCGGCGGGTCAAACTTGCTGTAGGCCGGACCCTCATCGGATGATTCCGGCGATTTGGTGACGTTCGCGCAGGATGACAGCATGAGCGCCGCCACAAGCACCGCGAAAAATTGCCAACGGATCTTCATAGTGCATTTCCTCCTATCCTTCTTTTCCCGATATCAAGCCGGCCGGGCCGGCATACCCATTCCTTCGGCCGGAGCGGCCCGTCATCTCCTCATCAGGCGGAACGCGTCCCAGCAGGCCCATCCTCTATCCGGCACGATCCGGATCTCATTGCGTCCGGAGCGAAGGGCTCCGTCCGGTATCGCCACGGCCGCATGCGACGGATACGCGAGCTGCCCGCGGTCGCGGTCCTGCAGTCCGAGCCCCGCCTCCGCGCTGAATGCGAAGCGTTTTCCATTGACAAAGACCGCGGCTTCGAACCCTTCGGCCGACACATCGGAGAAAAAGAATTCCGCCGATGCCGCGGTTCCCCGGTCAAGCTCGAACGAGACCGCCAGGGGTCGGGTAAGCCGGTACGGGACGCCGCCGGGCATAATGCGTCTGCCGTCGGCTGCCTGCCGGGCCGCACGCGCCACCGGAGCGTACCCGCGGTTCGTCCGGTCGCGCCGCCCCATGTGCAGAAGCACGCTGCTGTCCGGCTCGATCCGGACCGGCGCCGCGTTCCGGCAGGATATCTCCCAGCCGGTCTGCGCCAGACTCAGGGAGCCTCCCTGCTTCGCCCGGATGATCATGTCGCGGGTCTGCCCCGGCGGAACATGCATCCATTGGGTGCGGACAAACAGATCGGCGCGGTATTCCAGCAAAGGCCTCGCCTCCGCAAGAATGGCCGTCATGCCGCCCGTGTTCGTGAGCGGGATCGTCAGGGTCTCCCAGCCGTCTCCGGCCGAGATGCAGGGCTCTCCTGCCGTCAGGCCGGCCGCGGCGATGCGCCCTCCGGCCATGCCTGTCACGGCATACGGAACGCCCCATTCATACGCCGTGGTCTCATCCGGCTTGAGAAGCGCCCTCAGAGGAGCGCGGACCCCCTTGGCCCCGAAGATATAGAGTCGTTCGGAAAGGATCGCGCCGCCGGCATCTCTCAGCGTCAGTTCCGCCAGCGCCGGTCCGTACCGCATGTTCTCCGGCGGAGTGACGCGGATCCTCGCGAGCTCTTTCATCCCGAGCGGAGCGATGGTAACGGTGCCGCTCCCGCTGCCATATGCACGGCCGAGCCGGTCGCGGCAGACCCATTCCCATGCAAGCCCTTCCTGGACGGAATTCGCGTCGCTGACGATGCGCAGGTCCGCGTACGAATCGCAGAAGAAATCAAAGCACAGGCTGTCGTAACGAAGCTGGAGACTTACCGGTTCCAGGGCTTGCTTCGCGTAATGGTACATCATGACCGGCATGCCGTCGTAATCCACCATGAAGCTGCCGGCGCCGTTGGGCCACGGTTCGTTGTAATCCCAGGAGGAGAAACCGCCGAGCCGCCTGCCCATGGCCCTCAGCGCATCGATCGCATACCGCATCCCCTCGCCCGCGAGATATTGGCCGCCGGCAATCAGGCTTTCGAAATCGTCAAGCGGCCCGAACACTTCCTCTGTGACGCGCCGCAGCAGCCAGTACTCGGGAGAAAACACCGCGTAAAACACATTCTTCCGGATCAGGACCGGATCCTCCGGATCGAGCCGGGTGCGGGAGGTTTCCGGGATATCGCTGTACCAGACTTCCGGATTGGCCGGCGTCTGGCATCCGAATTCGCCGTAGCGCATCATCGGGACGACCCCGAAGTTGTCCTTCAGGTCGGAATTGTAAAAATCATAATGGATATCCGGGATATAATCCCAGGGAGCGTGCCTCGAGCCGCTGATCGGGCATGTGTCCCGGAACACGCGGGCGGAGTCGGCGCTTTCCGCGGCAGCCCGGATGGCATCGATGCCGGTCCGGTCGGCGTTTTTATTGAAAAACACATTCAGCTCGTTGCCGCCGGTCCACTCCACGATAGACGGGTGATTGCGAAGCTGCCTGACGATATTTCCGATCGTCGCGCCGAGATTGGCAAGAAAAACGGGATCGCTTTCCGGGATGCAGTTCCCCAGCGGAAAATCCACGAGCAGGAGGATCCCGAGCCGGTCGCAGGCATAATACATGCTCTCGGGGAAAATCACCTGACCGCCGTGCTGTCGGAGAGCGGTCATCCCGCATTCCTTCGCCATTTCGATATAGTGTACGCCGTGCTCCCCGATACGTCCGGGCAGAAGATCCGGCGATGTGATGCACGAGCCCATGGTACGGACCCGGACGCCGTTGATCCGCAGTCCGAAATGATTCTCGAATCCTTCCGGAGCGCCTTCGGTCGGCTCCCACGCGATGCTCCGGAACGCGAAACGATCCGCGGTACGTGCAGCCTCGATGCCTTCCGTCAGGATACCGCACTCCGCCCGGTAAAGCGGCTGGCTGCCGTAACCGTTCGGCCACCACAGCTCCGGATGCTCGACACGAAGCACCGCCCGGACTGTGCCGCGGCCTTTCCGCAGGATCACCGGGACCTCCGTTTCCGCTTCCGTCTCCGCGGCATCCGGCCCGTCTCTGCGGATCCTGACCCGGAATATCGCCTGTGTGTCAGCCAGGCTGTCCGTCTCGGCGATAACAGCCACGGTACCCGTACACCCCTCCGGAGTCATCTCCGGCAGGATCTGCAGCCAGTCGATGCGCACATCCCCCGTCACATCGATCCGTACGTCTTTCCATATGCCGAGCGCATAGACATTGGTCGCCCAGTCATAGCTGCAGGTCGCCGGGGTCTTCAGGCCTTTCAGCGTCTGGCG
>CAZDPQ010000050.1:10025-17448 GCA_964507305.1 uncultured Oscillospiraceae bacterium | reverse complement strand
TGGTTTGCAACGCGTATTTCCTGGATTTGTGGGGAATAAAGATTACAATTTACCTTCCCATTATAACAAAACACGGCCGGATTGTCGGAGTCCGGCCGGTTGGTGTACAATGATCCCGGGCCTGTTTCCCGGGCCCGGGAGGGGTCGCGATGAAAAATTTCTGGAGCCTGATCGAGGCCCGGACCAAGATCACGAGTGTTTTCCCCTTTTTGATGGCGCTCGCATATCTCCTGTCACAGGGCCATGCCGTCCGGTGGCCTGTTACGACGCTTTTTTTCGTATCCATGCTGCTGTTCGACGTCACGGCGACCGTGCTGAACAATGCCGCGGACCGCTTCCCGGACGCTGCCGCGGATCCCCGCGGACGAAAGGCCGCGCTCCTATTCCTGTCCGCACTGCTGGCCGCAAGCCTGACAGGCAGCCTTGCGCTGGCCTTTTTCACGAATATCGTTGTTCTTTTAGCGGGGGGAGCATGCTTTACCGTCGGGATCCTGTATTCCGCGGGACCCCTGCCGATTTCACGGACTCCGTTCGGGGAGGCCTTTTCCGGGATCTTTTACGGCTTTTTCATCCCGTTCCTGCTTTTTTCCGTGAACCTTCCGTCGTTCGTCACGCTCTCGGCGGAACACGGGAGGCTTTTGCTGTCCGCCGATACCGCTCTGCTGCTGCAGGTGCTGCTGCTGTCGGTGATCCCGACGCTCGCGACGGCGAACATCATGCTGGCCAACAACCTCTGCGACCTGGAGCGGGATGCCGCCGCGGGCAGGCACACGCTGCCTCTTTACCTCGGCCGGCGCCGTGCCCTCGCGCTGTCCGCGCTGCTGTATGCCCTGTGCTATGCTGCTGTCGCCGGCCTTGCGGCAGCCCGTATGGTTTCACCGGTCTGCCTGCTGTCGCTCCTGACGATTTTTCCCGTGTGGAAAAATATCAAGGCCTTTGCCGCCGTCCAGGATAAAGAAACCACGTTCGCGCTGTCCGTGCGCAATTACCTCTGGATCATGGGGCCGCTCACGCTTCTGATCTTCCCCGGAAGCCTGGCAGGGCGCTTCTGACGCCCCGCCCCCACACCGCCCCGCCCGGCACTGCACTGCACCGCACCGCCTCGCTCCGCATCGCCCCGCCTCGGACGCGTCAGCTCATCAGGCGCTTTTCCCCCTCGAGCGCGACGATCGGCCCGATATCCTGCGTCACCTCCAGGGTCCCGAGATAATTCCCCGACGCGCCACGCACTGCGTAGTAGCGGATGTAGACGAATTTTTCGCCCATGCGGATCCAGAAATCCTCATGATCCTTTTTTCCCGTTTTGAAATCCGAAACGATCTGCTCCACGATGTGGACGCTTTTCGGCGGGTGGCAGTTCCGGACTTCGCGCCCCAGGACCGTCTTCGGACGCGCAAAAATGCGGTCCTTGCCCTGCGTGAAATACTTGACCCGGTCGTTCGCGTCGACAAATGTAATGTCGATCGGAATCGTGTTCAGCATCGCGTTGGCCTCTTCGGGCAGCAGGCTCCCCGCATCGAACGGGATCTCCCCCTCCGGCCACGCCGCTTCGCCCTCTCCAGCCGTCTCCGCTGCCGGCGCGCCGGATGCCGTGTCTGGCCGGCCGGCCATGAATCCGACTTCCGGAGACGCGCTGCGCACGGACTCCCAGTCCGCTTCGCCGAATACGCTTTCCGCCATCGGGAACAGGATGTTCTCTTCCTTGTAAATCATTTCCCGGATCTGTGCCGCGGCACCTTCCGCTTTTTCACGGACGGAGACGGCATCAGCACCCGCCGCCGCCATCTCCGCGGCCGCTTTGATCTTCCGGCGGATGTCGTCGTCGACGCCCCACATCACCTGCGGCGGCGCCGTGATGCCGTTGCGCTCCAGGATCGGGAAAATCAGGTTTTCCTTGCGTGCGTAATGAAGATCGATCCGCGCCAGTTCCGCGAGGGCTGCAGCCAGCGCATCCCCGCCTGTGCTAGCGCCCGCCGCCGCGTATCCGCTCAGGGCAGACGGAAGCTTTTCCCCCAGGATCGCCTCGATCTGCCGGTTTTCATCCCGGAACACGCCGAGCACCTGCTCCTTCGCACTCACCGCGGCGGTTTTCGCACTCACCGTCACAGCCTGTGTGTCTTCCCCGGCCGGTACCGTCGCATACCGCGCGTGGATCTCCTCTGCGGTGCTGCGGTACAGCGCGGCATGGACGTCGCACAGCCGCTGGATCTCCTCGACCGGCAAGCCGTCCGCGACGAGCGACTGCTCCATCTCCGCAAGCGCCGACGCCGAGATCCCCGTCGCGACTCTGGCGAAATCCTTCTGAACTTCCTCAGCCGAAGCCCCTTCATGCAGACGCCGCATGACTTTTTTCAATTCATTCTGCCTGTATTCGCGGTTGTTGATCAGTTCGCTCATGTTGACCTCCCCCTGCGGGACTCCCCCCGCAGTTTTCCTTTCGTATTTTCATCCCAAGCATAAAGGAAAGCCGGCACGAAAAATGTGATCCGGATCACATTTTCAGAAGAAAGACTCTCGCGGCGGGGAAGAGATGTCATGGCGGAAAAAATATGTCATGGCGGAGAAATCCGTCAAATCGCGGGATCGTCTGTCGGTCTGTCTTTTTTCGCGCAGTCCGGGCAAAGTCCATAGATGCTCAGGCTGTGCCCTTCGATGATATAGTCGGTTTCTCTTGATAAAGCAGCCTCGTAGGTCTTCAGCGGGCAACTCGCGATGCTCCGGATCTTCCGGCAGGCAAGGCAGATCAGATAATGCCTGTGTCCGGGCCGGGCGATGTCGTAATACGCGGTGTTATCGGGTTCGATCCCGATCTTCCGGAGGATCCTGCAGTTTTCGAGGGTGTCAAGCGTCCGGTATACGGTGGACAAATTCATCCGGCTCCCAGCCGACCGCAGCCTGCTGTAGATTTCTCCGGCCGACAGGGGGACCTCGCCCGACTGCAGGATCGACATGACATCGTGCCGCTGCCGGGTATGGCGCAGTCCCGCCGACTTATATATGCTTCCGCAACAGCTGTCGCGCTCCGGGATATCCATCGCTCAGGCCTTCTTTCCCTGATTCTGACTCTGACTCTGACTCTGGCTCTGGCTTTGGACCTGTCTCTGCCGCTTCCGGCCCCGAGCCGCCGCCGAGGCGCCCCAAACCAGCAGGTAGGACAGGACGGCGGTGATGACAATGCTGGCGCCGGAGGGCATGTTGAGCACGAAAGAGATCCAGAGCCCGAGGAGGCAGAAAAACGTACCGAGCGCGCCGGACAGCAGCATGCGCCGTTTGATTTCCTTCACAAGCAGCGCCGCGATCGCCGCCGGGGCTGTCAGGAGCGTAATGACCAGGAAGATCCCGACGACGCGAAGAAGCGATACGACCGTCAGGGCGATCAGGGCGAACAGAACGTAATCGAGGAGTGCGACACGGATCCCCTTGATCCCGGCATATTGTTCGTCGAACAGGTAGGCTTTCCAATCGTTGAAATAGGTCGCGACGGCGAGGAAAACGACCAGCGCGAGGACGGCGATCATCACGAGGTCGCCGGCGGATACGGAGAGGATGTTGCCGAATAGATAGGAGGACGGGTCGGGCGCATAGCCCGGCGTCAGAGAGATGAACAGGATGCCGAGCGCCATGCCGAACGACCAGAAAAGCCCGATGATGACGTCAGACCGGAACGTTCCCCGGCGTTTGATGAATCCCATACCGGCCGCGGCGGCGAGCGCGAACGCGAATGCGCCGTACACCGGCTCGATCCCGAGCAGGTAGCCCAGGCCGACGCCGCCGTAAGCGGTATGCGCGATCCCTCCGCTCATCATGACCAGCTTCTTTTCGACAACGATGACGCCGATGATGCCGCACAGAACGCTCGACAGGAGCCCGGCCAGG
Organism: uncultured Oscillospiraceae bacterium; assembly: GCA_964507305.1. Lineage (GTDB taxonomy): Bacteria > Bacillota > Clostridia > Saccharofermentanales > UBA5734 > JAQVYV01. The sequence goes on along the minus strand of CAZDPQ010000050.1, from coordinate 13,572 downwards.
ATCGCGTACTGCAGAAACCGGTTTTCGAGAATCAATCCGATCATGCTCATCCCTCCCCGCCGTGTTCGCGCAGCACCCGGTGCGGCACGCCGTGTGCGATCAGGTCCACCGGGCATCCGTACAGATGGGTGACGGTCTCTTCGTCCAGCTGCGGCCCGCCGTGGTAGATCAGGCGGGTGTTCAGGCAGGCAAGCCTTCGAACGGTCGAGGAGATCGCCATCACATCGTGGGTCACAAGAAGGATCGTCGCGGTCCGGTTGATATCTTCCAGCAACTTGTAAATCTGCTCGCGCGACGTGGCGTCGACGCTCGCCGTAGGCTCGTCGAGCAGCAGGATCTTCGGGCCGGAAGCCAGTGCCCTGGCCAGCAGCAGCTTCTGGAACTCGCCGCCTGACAGCGCGGAGATCGGGTTGCCCGCCAGATGGGGGATCCCGACCTTCTCCAAAAGTTCCCGGGCCTTGTCATTCTCCGCGGCAGAATACCGCCGGAACGGGGTGAGCCCTTTTTCGAGCATCCCTGTCAGGACGACTTCCAGCACACTGATCGGGAAGGACCGGTCGAATTCCGCGGCCTGCGGGACATAGCCCAGAAAATGCCGGTCTTTTCCGGCTTTTTCCCCGAAAAAAGAGATCTCCCCCGAATCGGCCGTCACCAGTCCGAGCATCGCTTTGAGCAGCGTCGTCTTGCCGCCGCCGTTCGGTCCGATGACCCCGAGGTATTCGCCCTCCGCCACATCCATATGAATGTTCTCAAGGGCATATGTATTCTCATACCGTACATACAGGTTTTTGATATGGATCGCCGGGCTTTTCCGTTCATTGTCCATGGAGCGCCTCCGCGATCTTCTGTGCCATATCCCTGAGGTTGGCAATGTAATCCTCGGAAAGCGGATCCAGGACGACGCTTTTGCCCCCGATCTCCTCCGCGAACGTCTCCGGCTGGCGGTCTCCCGAACCTTTTTGCGTGAAAACCGACCGGATCCCTTTCTCCTTCGCAAGACGGATCATCCCGATCAGGCCCGCCGCCGTCGCCTCATGCCCGTTCTCCTCGAGCGAAAGCATCTGCAGCCCGTAATCCTCCGCGAGATAGCCGAATGACGGGTGGTAGACGATGAATTCCTTTTGCTCCGTCGCATCAAAAAGCTGCCGCAGCTCCGCGTCCAGGTTCTGCAGCCGACTGATGTAAGCCTTGGCGCCGGCCGCGTATACCTGCGTATGCGCCGGGTCGATCCGGCTGACCTGGTCCGCGATGGCCTGCACCATGATGATCGCGCGTTTCGGCGAGAGCCAGATATGCGGATCCCGTCCCGTATGGTCATGCCCGTCCCCGCTCGCCGCTCCGTCCACGCTCTCCGCCCCGGATAACGCTCCGGACGAAAATCCGCTGCCGGACGATGTCTCGCTGCCGGACGTCACGGACGGATCGGTAAAAAAGCGATCCGGATACACAGCCGATACGACATCCGCAAGATCCACGACCACCGCGCTCCCCAACAGAGAAAAATCCATATTCTGTTCGGCAGGAAGGTCGATCGTAAAGAAAATGTCCGTTTTGCTCAGCCGGATCATCTGCTGCGGTGTCGGATCATAACTCTCAGGGCTGTACCCCGAAGGGACGAGCTCGACGACATCGGCCAGACTGCCGCAGACCGCCTTGACAAAAGCCTTCTGCGGAACGATCGTCACACCGATCACCAGCCGTTCCACCTTCTGTGTCGACCCACCCGCACAACCTGCTGTCATCCCGGCCCCAGCCGTCACCGCCGCCATCACCGCCATCGCCGCCACCGGCGCCAGAACGGAAGCTGTTCTCCTCCGCCGCATCCTTCTTCGTTCGGAAAAATCCATCCTCTGCGATCGCTCCTATCCTATGCTACTTGCAAATGGTTTGCATGTGGATTCATTGTACCCGCCCTGCCTCCCTTTGTCAAATTGTGTCGGCCGACCGTCCCATATGAAATTTCAAATTTGATATGTTACGACTAACATAGGTTCCAGCTAACCGATCATCTTCCGGCATGATGGCTTCATCGGGATAGGTTACTGCTAACATATGTTATTGCTAACATATGGATTTTTCAAAACACATAGCGGCCATGCTCATGCGACAAAAGGGAAGCGCCGCCATCCCCGGCTTGCTGACACACGGCTTGCTGACATGCAGACGAAGTTCCGGCCGGACCTGTGATATAATCAGACAAAAGAGGAGTGTGCAGGATGGATGAACGTCGTGAGCCGGGCATGGTTCCCGGCAGCGGGATCAGTGATGCAGGAAAAGATGGCGTGAGAGCGCCGGACGTGCGGGCACCGGATATGTCGGGGTACGGCCGATCCCGCGCTGACAGGCCGCGCGCTGACGGACAGCCCGGCAGTCATGCGAGGCCCGGCAGGCAGGCGGGGCCGGCGAAGCGAGGACGGGGGAAACGCAGGCGCAGTGCGGCGGCGCGGCGGTACGGGTTCATTGCCGCGGCAGCGGCGGTAGCGCTGCTCTGCGGAAGCGCGCTTTTCTGGTATTACTATCCTGCATCCGTGTGGTCGGACCGCAAACCCGCCGGGCTCATTCTAAACGGCGATCCTTGCCCGGAAGACACGTACCGGGTGATCGGCGGAAAGCTTTTCATCCGGTACGATACCGCCAACGCGGCGATCGGCTCCACGCTTTTCTACGAACCCGCCACCTCCAGGGTCATCCTGACGACCGGCGACCGGATCATCGAGATGCGGACGGATCTTTTGACCACCTATGTGAATTATCAGCCTGTGTCGATCGACATCCCTGTATCCATGGACGACGGCTCACCTTATGTCTCCGTGGATTTTCTGGTCCCGATCTACGGGTTGTCAGTCGAACGCTATGACAACGGCATTTTCAACGTCAGCGACGGCCGGCAGCCGCTCCTGATCGCAAAAACACTCGCGGACACCGTGCTGCGCGAATCGCCCGCGTTCCGGTCCGCCAAGGTCCTGGCGCTCTCGTCCGGCGAAACGCTGACCGTGTATGAAGAAACAGGCGGGTGGTACCGGGTCCGCAGCAGCAAGGGGATCCTCGGGTACGCGGATAAGCGGAAGGTTGCGATCAGCGGCATGATCCGGGCGGAAGAGGAAAGGGTTTTATTCGATCCGCCGTGGCAGCCCGTCGGAGGGAAGATCAACCTGACCTGGGATCTGATGGGGGTCACAAGGAATGATATGAGTTCCTATGAGCCGGTGCCCGGTCTCAACGTGATCTCGCCGACCTGGTTCAGCCTGCTGGATGCCGGAGGGAATGTCAAAAGCCTCGGCAGCACGGCGTACACCGACTGGGCGCACCGGCAGGGACTGCAGGTTTGGGCGCTTTTCAGCAACAGCTTCGACCCGGACATCACGGGTCCGGTCCTGCGCAGCTTCGATCTCCGGCGCAAGGTGATCAGCCAGATCCTGGTTCTGGCGCAGACCCTGGATGTAGACGGGATCAACATCGATTTTGAAAATATCGATTACGGTGACAGCGCGTCCCTGACCCAGTTCGTGCGGGAGCTGAGCGTCATGCTTCACGAGCTGGACCTGAC
>CAZDPQ010000050.1:0-10015 GCA_964507305.1 uncultured Oscillospiraceae bacterium | reverse complement strand
GACCATCCGGTCGGCCAACCCGAACTGGTCCATGGTCTACGACCGGCCGGCTCTTTCCGAAGCGGTGGATTACATCGCCGTCATGACCTACGATGAACACTGGGCATCCAGCCCGGAAGCGGGGTCCGTGGCCTCGCTGCCGTGGGTGCGCAAAGGGCTGGAACGCATTCTGGAGCAGGTCCCGGCCGAAAAGCTCCTGCTCGGTATCCCGTTTTACACCCGGCTCTGGCAGGAAACCCCGCTCGAGGACGGAGCCGTCAAGGTCGTTTCGAAAGCCTATTCGATGGACCAGGTCCGCTCGATCCTGGCGGAGAAAGGCGCGGTGCCTGTCTGGGACGAGACTGACGGCCAGTATTATGCGGAGTACGAAGAAGACGGGAACACGTTCAAGGTCTGGCTCGAGGATGAGACCTCCGTCCGGAGCCGCGTGGATCTGATGAAGGAATACAGCCTTGCGGGCATCGCATCATGGGAAATGGGCAATGAAAGCGACGGGATCTGGGAAGCCATCCTGGAAGAACTGACCGCAAGGCCGTAGGGCTTTCCCTTATAAACGATAATGCCTCACGGAGCCTCCGGCAGCCCTTTCATCGACAGGGAAATGCGCTTTTTCACCGGGTCGACCCCGAGGATCCGCACACGGACTTTCTGGCCTGCAGAGACGACCGTGGCGGGATCTCTGATGAACCGGTCCGACAGCTGCGAGATATGCACCAGGCCATCCTGGTGCACGCCGATGTCGACAAACGCGCCGAATGCGGACACATTGCGTACAACGCCGGGAAGGACCATCCCTTCCCGGAGGTCCGAGATATCCATCGGCTTTTCGGCGGAAACCATGTCGAATTCTTCGCCGCGCGGATCCCTGCCGGGTCTCGAGATGGCTTCGGCAATGTCGGTCAGCGTCGGGACCCCGATCCCCAGCTCCGAACTCAAACGTTCGATCCCGTATCGCTCCGCCAGATCCTTCACGTCGCACGCCGCCGGGTCCCCGAGCAGGCGGATCAGCCGGCGCGCCGCTCCGTAGGACTCCGGGTGCACCGAGGTGTTGTCGAGAAAATCATCCGCTCCGGGGATGCGCAGAAATCCGGCGCATTGCTCGAACGCCCTGGCGCCGAGCTTCGGGATCTTGAGAAGGTCCTGCCTCGAGCAGAAAGCGCCGGCCTTGTCCCGGTGATCGGCAATATTTCCGGCAATCTGCGGGCTGATCCCGGCGACATAGGAAAGCAGAGAGGGCGATGCCGTGTTCAGGTCGACGCCGACCGTGTTGACGCAGTCCTCGACCACCCCGCGCAGGCTCGCTTCCAGACGCTTCTGGTTCATATCGTGCTGGTATTGCCCGACACCGATCGAGCGCGGATCGATCTTGACCAGCTCGGCCAGCGGATCCTGCAGCCTCCGGGCGATGGAAACGGCGCTCCGCAGGGAGACATCGAAATCCGGAAATTCCTTCGCCCCGAGCTCCGACGCAGAATAGACAGACGCGCCGGCCTCGTTGACCATGCAGTACGCCGTACCGGGCGCTTCGCCGCGAAGGACATCCGCCACGAAACGCTCGGACTCGCCGGAAGCCGTGCCGTTTCCGATCGCGACCACATCGGCGCCATGCCGCCGGATCAGATCCGACAGGGCTTTCCCCGCTTCTTCGCGGCGATTCTGGGGAGGATGGGGGTAGATCACCGCCGTAGCCAGACATTTTCCTGTCGGATCGACGACGGCGAGCTTGCAGCCCGTACGGTAGGCAGGATCGAATCCGAGCACGGTCTTGCCCCTGACCGGCGGCTGCATGAGCGTGTGCCGGAGATTCTGCGAAAAAATGCGGATCGCTTTTTCCTCCGCGTCCGCGGTCAGCGCGTTCCGGATCTCCGTCTCGACGGACGGACCGATCAGCCTTTTCCATGCATCCGTGCAAGCCTCGCCGAGGATCTCCAGACAAGCTTGCGAGCGTACCGGCAGCAAACGACCGTCTGATTTCGTCATCGTCCCGGCGGGCGCCATGCCGTCCTTCTCCGCCGCGGGGCTCCGCAGCAGGAGACCTGCGAGGAGGCTGCCCTGCCGGCAATGGCCGAAGATGACGGAAACGACGAAATCATCGTCGCAGGAAATCTTCACGCCCAGGAAACCCTCCCGCTCCCCCCGGTTGACCGCCAGGACCCGGTGGCCCGCGATCTTCCCTGCCGGTTCGCTGTATGCGTAGTACATCTCATAGACGGACGGCTCTTTCTTTTTCGCCGCGGTGACGACGGTCCCGGTATTCATCATGATCGCACGGAGACGCTTGCGCAGTGCGGGATCATCCGACATCCACTCCGCCAGGATATCCCGGGCCCCGGCGATTGCCGCGCCGATATCCGCGACATCCCGCGCGGGATCGGCAAACCGCGCGGCAAACGCCTCCAGGGCAGGCCGTTCCATGGCGCCCTCCAGGATCGTCAGCGCAAGATCGCCGAGCCCCCTCTCCATCGCGATCGAAGCGCGAGTCTTCCGTTTCGGCCGGTATGGCCTGTAAAGGTCCTCGGCTTCGTTGACCGATACGCAGGCGTCGATCCGGGCGGAAAGCTCCTCCGTCAGAAGGCCCTGCTCGCCGATCAGCCTTTTGATGCTGTCCTTTTTCTCCTGGAGATTCCGGTAAAACGCGAGACGCTCCGACAGGGTCCGGAGGATCTGGTCATCCAGGTTCTCCGTCGCCTCTTTGCGATAGCGCGCGATGAAAGGGATCGTATTGCCGCCGTCGATCAGCACAGCCGCGCCGGCGACCTGGGAATGCCGTATCCCGAGTTCCTCCGCGATCCGCCGGAAGATCTCTGGATCCTGTGATGTCCCTGTGAAGTCTCCGTCCGCACCCATCTTATCATCCTCCTTCATCGTTGCCTGTCATGCAGCCATCTCACAGCGGGCGGTCCGCCGGCGGGAACCGGCCCCATAAAAAAGGCTGTCCCGAAGGCAGCGCGGCCGCCCCCGAAACAGCCTCATGAGCCCGGTATGCCTGCGGGCCCGTGAGAAATACGATCCGCTCTATGTCACTTCAGCAGTTCGCCCTTCCTTCGGCTGTATTCCTCGTCGTCGATCTCGCCGCGCGCATAGCGCTCATTGAGGATCCGCATCGCGTTGTCCAGGTCCGGCCTGGCAGGCGGCGCGCCGTCGTGCATGTGCGGCCCCGCGGGATGGGAGCCCCTGCGGATGGCCCTGGCCAGCCAGACGATCGCAAGGATCACAGCGGTCAGGAACAGCAGCCACAGCACGGCCATCACGATCATGCCGGCCCAACCCATCGCTCCGGGCAGATTGTCAAAACGGTTGACATCCCGGAATCGGTCAAAATAGTACATCATATCGATCACTCCTTTAAATCCTTTGTTGCCACTTCTCCTATCCTGATTTTCGCACAACAATGTGTTGAGAATGTGGTGATTTCAGGAGTTTTTTGAAACGGATTCCGGCGAAACTGCGCTGTCAGGACTTCGACCGGATATACGCGTCGATAGCCTTCGCCGCGTTCTTGCCGGCGCCCATCGCCAGGATCACGGTCGCCGCGCCGGTCACGGCGTCTCCGCCCGCAAACACCCCTTCGCGCGACGTCTGCCCGGTCTTCTCGTCGGCGACGATGCAGCCGTGCCGGTTCGTCTCGAGACCGGGAGTCGTTGCCTTGATCAGCGGATTCGGAGACGTGCCGATCGCGATGATCGCCGTGTCGATATCGATCGTGAAATTGGAACCGGCCTTCTCGACCGGGCGTCTCCGGCCGGAATCGTCGGGCTGCCCGAGCTCCATCTCGACACACTCCATCCCTTTGACATACCCTCTTTCGTCGCCCAGGATGCGCACCGGATTCGTCAGCAGGCGGAAGATGATGCCCTCTTCCTTCGCATGGTGGACTTCCTCGATCCGGGCGGGCATCTCCGCCTCGCTCCGGCGATAGACGATCGAGACCTCCCCGGCGCCGAGACGCTTGGCGCTGCGGGCGGCGTCCATGGCGACATTGCCGCCCCCGACCACCGCGACCTTCGCGCCCCTCAGGATCGGCGTGTCGTAGGTGCTGTCATAGGCCTTCATGAGATTGATCCGCGTCAGATACTCATTGGCGGAATACACGCCGTTCAGATTTTCGCCCGGGATCTTCATGAACGTCGGAAGCCCGGCGCCTGTCCCGATGAAGACCGCCTCATACCCCTGCCCGAACAGATCGTCGATGGAAAATGTCCTGCCGATGACCATGTTGTTCTCGATCCTGACGCCGAGCCTGCGCAGGTTTTCCACCTCGGCGCCGACGATGCTCTTGGGGAGACGGAATTCCGGAATGCCGTAGATCAGGACTCCCCCGGTCGAATGGAATGCCTCGAAAATCGTCACCTCATAGCCGAGCTTGGCAAGGTCCGCGGCGCAGATGAGTCCCGCGGGGCCCGATCCGACGACGGCGGCCCGGTGGCCGTTCGGGGCCGCGGGCTCCGCACTGACGGCGGCATGGCTCATATGCCAGTCCGCGACGAAGCGCTCGAGATACCCGATCCCGACCGGCTCCCCTTTGATCCCCCTCACGCAGACCTGCTCGCACTGCGTCTCCTGGGGGCAGACACGCCCGCAGACCGCGGGAAGCGAGTTGGTCTCCGTGATTTTCTGATATGCCTCCTCGAATTTGCCCTCCTGGATCAAAGCGATGAAGTCGGGGATCGCGATATTGACCGGACAGCCTGCCACGCAGGGGCGGTGTTTGCACTGGATGCAGCGCTCCGCCTCCTCGATGGCCATCTCCGGCGTGTATCCCGTCGTGACCTCCTCGAAATTCGCATTCCGCACATCGGGGTCCTGGGCGGGCATCGGGACTTTTTTCATCGACATGTTGGGCATAAAGATCCTCCGTATTATCCGTTTCCGGTGTCAAGGGCAAACGCCGCGCCGGTCTGGGAAGCCGGCCTGAGCCGCCGGCAGCTTCACTGCGTCCTGATATCCTGCAGCCTGCAGGCGTGCTCGTCATTCCGGGCCTTCTCGATATCCTTGTACATGCCGGTGCGCCGGATCGCTTCGTCGAAATCGACCTGATGGCCGTCGAACTCGGGGCCGTCGACGCAGGCGAACTTCGTTTCGCCGCCGACCGTCAGCCGGCATCCGCCGCACATCCCCGTGCCGTCGATCATGATCGTATTCATGCTGACCGTTGTCTTGACCCCGTATTGCTTCGTCAGCAGCGAGACAAACTTCATCATCGGAAGGGGACCGACCACAATGACCTCATCATAATGCTCGCCTGCTTCGATCCGCTGCCGGAGCAGGTCAGTCACGAGTCCTTTCGTCCCGTAGGTGCCGTCGTCGGTGCAAAGGTAGAAATTACGGCAGACGGCCTTCATGTCATCCTCCAGGATGACCAGATCCTTCGTCCTGAAGCCCGCGATAATGTCCACATCGGCTCCGTGGCGGAAAAGATAATCCGCCTGAGGGAACGCGATCGCGCACCCCAGGCCGCCGCCGACCACCGCGACCCGATGGATGCCGTCAAGCTCCGACGGCCTCCCGAGCGGCCCCACGAAATCCAGGATCTTCTCTCCGACCTCAAGCTCGCCGAGCTCGCGGGTCGATTTGCCGACCTCCTGGAAAATGATGGTCACCGTCCCGGCTTCCGTGTCTGCGCCGGCGATCGTCAGGGGAATGCGCTCCCCCTTCTCGTCCACGCGGAAGATGATGAACTGCCCGGGCCGGGCTTTCGCCGCGATGTGAGGGGCATAGACCTGCATCCTCTTCGTCTGGGCATTCAGGACTTCTTTTTTCATAATTTCGAACATAAGGGACCTCCATCGGCCGCTCCACGCGGAACGGGTCATCACCGGTAACACATTAGTAAAAAATTATAGCAAAACTCTACCGCTATTTCAATTTATTCTTACAATATCGCGTCAGGGTCGTTTTCGGAGTCCGGATGGTATATAATGCTGATCAATGTGTTTTTTGTCCCTGACCGGAGAGGATATGCGGTGAAGCATTCATATCTGTATTTTCTGGCGGCCGGCCTGCTCGGTGTGTCTGTGCTCCTGGCCGCAAGCGGCAGGATCGGCGCCCTGCGCCGCATGCCCGGCGGTCCGGACAGCGCGGCGGGATCCGCCGCGTCCGTTTCATCGGCCGTCCCGTCCGATTCGGAGCCGTGCCTGTCCGCGGCCGCATCTTCCATTTCCGCCTCGTCCTCGCCCGCCTCTGCTGCCCCGCAGACATCCGCGCCGGTTTCCTCCCCGGGCAGCCGGACCTCATCCGTTTCGTCCGCACCCGCATCCTCCGCAGCCGCCTCGTCCGCCGCCGTTTCCGGCCCCGCGCCGACTTCCGGCATTAAAATCCCTTTCCTGAGCACCCCCATCGTGCTGGACGATCTGGCCGGCGCTTCCGAAGCATCGGTCCGCGCCGACTACGGCAATCCGGCCGGTACGGAGGCCGATGGAGATGGATACATCTGGAACATGTACCATGACGGTTACCGGCGCTTCGTGATGATCGGGATCGGCGGCGGGATGGTCCAGGCCGTCTATTCCAACAGCGCCGATTTCCGGCTTTTCGGGATCCGGACCGGCATGGACAGGAACGATGTCCGGTCCCGGATGTCTGCGGACTTCGGCGAGCCGGTCACGCGGATCCGCAGGGGCAACGCCTATTACCCGGTCAGCCACACGGACGAGAAGGACGTTTTTGCCGGCGGGGACGCATATTACACTTTTTACTACGACCTGACGGACGGCTACCGCCTGACATCGGTGCGGATCACCGGCCGGGAGACGGAAGAAAGCGCGGAGGCTTTCCCCGAGGCGTCCGATGCGATCGCTTCCGCGATGGAAAAAATCACCTTTCACCTGGTCAACGCCATCCGGGTGGACAAAGGGCTTCCCGCCTTCCGGTGGAGTGCGGAACTTTGCAGGATCGCCCGCGCCCATTCCAGGGATATGTTTATTCATGATTATTTCAGCCACACGGGTCCGGACGGCCTGAATGCTGCCGGACGCCTCGACGCGGCCGGAGTCGCTTATACCGATTACGCCGAAAACATCGCGTACAACCACACGGATCCGGTGGACTGTGTCGAAAACCTCATGAACAGCGAGGGGCACCGGGACAACATCCTGTTCCCCTCCGGCCGGGCAGGGATCGGCATTTTCATCGGAGACGGCCGGATCCTCCAGACTCAGCTTTTCGTCCGTTGAGCATCGGACCCCACATGCGCATCGGACGCCGCATGTGCAGCGGCGCTGTTTCCCGGCGGCGCAGGGATCACATCCGTTTTTCGATCATGTCGGCCATCGGGTCGAGCCAGCGGCCTTCGAACAGCTCGATCAGTCCCCGGTCGCACTGCCGCGCGACTTCCGGATCCATCGGGATCCGCGCGATATTCGCGATGCCGTAGGACGCCGCGACGCTTTCGATATTGCTTTCCCCGAAGACCCGGATCTCCTTGCCGCAATCCGGGCAGACAGCATAGCTCATGTTCTCCACGATGCCCAGGATCGGGATCTCCATCATCCTGGCCATGTTCACCGCCTTTTCAACGATCATCGTGACCAGCTCCTGGGGCGTCGTCACGACGATGATCCCCTCGACCGGGATGGACTGGAAGACGGTCAGCGGGATGTCCCCGGTGCCGGGCGGCATGTCCAGGAACATGATGTCGATGTCGTTCCAGATGACGTCGCTCCAGAACTGGGTGACCGAGTTGCCCAGGATCGGGCCTCTCCAGAGAACGGGATCGGTCTTGTTCTCCACCAGCAGGTTGAGCGACATGACCTCGATGCCCGTCTTCGTCCGTACGGGAAAAAAGCCCATTTCGCTGCCCTGCGCCCTCTCTTCGAGGCCAAAAGCCATCGGGATCGACGGGCCGGTGATATCGGCGTCCAGGATCGCCGTTTTATATTGGCGCCTTTGCATCAGCACGGCCAGCATGGACGTGACCATCGACTTCCCCACGCCGCCCTTGCCGCTGACGACCGCGACCACCTTGCGGACCCGGCTCATCTCATGCAGGCCCGCGTACCGGCTCTCCTGCTTCGCGGTCCTCGACGGGCACTCCTCCCCGCATTGAGAACAATCGGATTTACATTCATCGCTCATGGTGTTTTCTCTTCCTCTTTTCGCATTTATTATGCCTTTTACGTTTTCGCCACGGTCTCCCGAAAACTCCGGGGCCGTCAAAGGACCGGCGGGACATCCGAAACGCACGTCTCAGCCGCCAGCCGCTCTTCCGCCGCCTCCTCCTCCAGCTCCGAAAGAGGTTCCGCCGCCGCCGGCCCGCGCATTTTCTCACGCTCCAGGTTCCGGAGTGTATGGATCAGCAGTGAGCCGGTGATGAACGCCGCGGTCAGGTCGGAAAGCGGTGCGGCGTACAGGATCCCGTCCAGCCCGTAAAAAAGCGGCAGGACCAGGACCGCCGGGATGAACACGAGGAGTTGGCGCGAGAGCGTGACCAGCGTCGCCTGCTTCGGCTTGCCGACCGCCTGGAAAAAGCCGGAGCTGATCACCTGGAATCCGATGATGGGAAGCATGATCAGATACACGGTCACGACACGGCTGCCCAGCCGGATCAGCGCCGGGTCGCTGCTGTTGAACAGCAGCACGAGATCCCGCGAGAAAAACGTCGACAGGATGAACCCGAGCGACACGAACAGCGTCGCGATGCCGGCAGCCGTCGCGACCGCCTGGCGCACCCTGGCGAAGTTCCGCGCCCCGTAATTGTAGCCGATGATAGGCTGGACGCCCTGGTTGAGGCCGAATACCGGCATCATGATCAGGTTGCTGACGCTCATCGCGATCCCCACGGCCGACACGGCCATATCGCCGCCGTAGCGGACGAGGCTGTGGTTGAGCACGATCATGAGCGCGCTCGCGGCAAGCTGCATCAGGAACGGCGGGATGCCGAGCGTCAGGATCTTCTCCACGGTCGCCCGGCGAAGCCGGAAGCAGCGCCGGCCGGGCCTTAAGTCATTGCGTTTCCCCAGCAGGTACGCCATGACCCAGACCGACGACGCCATCTGCGACAGGATCGTCGCGAACGCCGCACCCTGCATGTCCCAGTTGAAAACAAAAATGAAAATCGGATCCAGCACGACATTCAGCCCGCCCCCGACAAACATCGTGAGCATGGCGGTCCTGGGGCTTCCGAGTGCCCGGATCTGGTTGTTCATGCCGAAACCGAGCGCCTGGAACACGAAGCCGAGCAGGATGATCCGCAGGTAGCTCTCGGAGTAGGGCAGGATCCCCGGGCTCGCGCCGAAGGCCACCAGGAGCGGCCTGAGGAAAATCAGGCCGGGGATGGTGACCGCCGCCGAAATGGCCAGAAGCAGGACGATCGAGTTGCCGGTGATGGTTATCGCTTCCTCCCGCCGCTTCTGGCCAAGGCGGATGGAAAGCAGGGAGGTCGACCCGAAGCCGACCAGCATCGAAAACGCCATCATGATCAGCATGATCGGAAACGACACCGTGATGCCGGCGATCCCCGCCGACCCGACCTTGTGTCCGATGTAGATCCGATCTACGGTGTTGTACAGCGCGTTGACGAGCATCCCGACGATCGACGGCGCCGAAAAGCGGATGATGAGCTGAAAGATCCTGCTCTCCCCGAGCAGCTTGTCACGGTCCATCCGCATGCTCCTTTGATCCGCGGCGGTCGGATGCGATCCTAGCGGTCATTCGAAACGATACCTCAGCCGGGGATTCCGCGCGGCTTCCACCTCGTTGGGCCGGCGGATCGCCGTCCGGCGGGGTGCGTCGCGGAAATAGCCGGGATCGGTGTGCGCCAGCTCATATAGGCGGAGGTAGACATCCGCCGCCTCGTCCAGCGTCCTTTTGGACTCGGTCTCGGTGGGCTCGACCATCAGGGCTTCGTGGACGATGAGCGGAAAATACATCGTGGGCGGGTGCATGTTTTCGTCCAACAGGGCTTTGGCGAAATCCAGCGCGGAAACGCCGGTCTCCGCCTTGAAGTGCTCGAGGGTGAGGACGAACTCGTGCAGGCACGGCCTGCTGACCGCGGTCTCGAAACGCCCCTCGAGTCGCT
>CAZDPQ010000049.1:0-17967 GCA_964507305.1 uncultured Oscillospiraceae bacterium | reverse complement strand
TCAGATCCTCGCGGAGACAGTGCTCCAGAAACGCGACATCTACCGTGCTGTTGACCTTGGAAACGCCGATCCGCTCGATGAAGCTCCGGATCGAGGCGGGCGTGTACCCCCTCCGGCGCAGGCCGCAGAGGGTGGGCATGCGCGGATCGTCCCAGCCGTCAACCATCCCGGACTCCACAAGAGCGCGCAGCTTGCGCTTGCTCATGACCGTGTGATTGATCCCGAGCCTGGCGAACTCGATCTGCCGAGGCTTGGACTCGCAGTCGATGTTCCGGACGACCCAGTCGTACAGCGGCCGGTGATCTTCGAACTCCAGGGAGCACAGCGAATGGGTGATTCCTTCCAGCGCGTCTTCGATCGGATGGGCATAATCGTACATCGGGTAAATGCACCAGCGGTCGAGCGTGCGGTGGTGATGGGCGCGCAGGATGCGGTAGATCACCGGATCGCGCATGTTGAAATTGCCCGACGCGAGATCGATCCTGGCGCGCAGCGTCATCGCCCCGTCCGGAAATTCCCCGTTTTTCATCCGCTCGAACAGATCCAGGTTTTCCTCCGCACTTCGGTCCCGGTACGGGCTCGGCAGCGCGGGCTCGGTCAGCGTGCCCCGGGTGTCGCGGATCTGCTCCGGCGACAGCTCGCAGACATATGCCAGCCCCTTGCGGATCAGTCCGCGCGCGAACTCGTACATCTGCGGAAAATAATCCGACGCATAATAAAAACGGTCATCCCAGCTGTATCCCAGCCAAGTGATGTCTTCCTTGATCGAATCGACGTATTCGACATCCTCCCTGGCCGGATTGGTATCATCCATCCGGAGATTGCAGAGCCCGCCGTACTTTTTCGCCGTTTCGAAATCGATGTAGATCGCCTTGGCGTGGCCGATATGGAGATACCCGTTCGGTTCCGGGGGAAACCGTGTGTGGACCCTCACGCCTTCGCATCTTCCGCCGGGCGCCAGGTCCTCCTCGATGATCTCATGGATGAAATTGGACGGCATGCCGTCCGGCGTGACGCCCTCGAGATGTTCCGCGCGATCTGCGTGATCCGTGTTTTCCATACATTCCACCTCAATCATAAAAATGGATGTGATCCGCTCTTCAGAGGGTCCCGGATGCGGCTTCCCGCGACTGCTCCAGCAGGGCGATCCCGCGTCGGATCCTCGAAAGGGATTCGGTTTTTCCGAAAATCGACAGCAGCTCGACCGCTCCGCCGGGCGATCCGGGCTGGCCGGACAGCGCGGTCCTCACGGGCCACATGATCTGGCCGTTCTTGATCCCCTGCTGCGACGCGAATCCGGTCAGAAGATCGTGGATCCCGGCGTCGGACCAATCCTCCAGCGAGTCGAGCAGGGGCAGGATCTCGCGCAGGCGGAGAAGGGAGGACTCCTCCGTGGTCTTCATCTTGGGGTGGACATACAGATCCGCCGAATACTCCGGAAGCCGTCCGAAAAAGCGGATCATGTCCGGAACGTCGGCGAGACGGGCGATCCTCGTCTGTACGAGTCCCGCGATCGATGCGAGATCCAGGGTCCCGGAAGCGTTGACGGCCTCGAGGTCGGAGCGTATCACGCGCATGAATTCGTCCGCGGGCAGCCGGCGGATGTATTCGCCGTTGACCCAGCGCAGCTTGTCGTAATCGAAAATGGCCGGGGATTTGCTGATCCCGTCGATCGAGAACCTCGAAATCATGCCGTCCATGTCCATCAGCTCGACATTGTCCTTCGGGCACCAGCCGAGCAGGGCAATGTAATTGATGATCGCTTCCTTGAGGTAGCCCTCCGCCCGGAGATCCTCGTAGCTGGTGGATCCGTGGCGCTTGGAGAGCTTCGTGACGGAGCCGTCCTCATTCCTGCCCATGATCAACGGCAGGTGGACATAGGTCGGGATCTCCCAGCCGAACGCCTGATAGAGAAGATTGTATTTCGGCGTGGAGGAAAGATATTCGCTGCCGCGGACGACATGCGTGATCTCCATCAGATGGTCATCGACGACATTGGCAAAATTGTACGTCGGAAACCCGTCCGACTTCAGCAGGATCTGGTCCTCCAACTCCGCATTGTCCACGGTGATGCTTCCGAAAACCGCGTCATGGAAGGTCGTATGTCCCTCGAGAGGCATTCGCTGCCGGATAACGAAAGGGGCGCCGCTGCGGAGCGCCTCCCGGACTTCTTCGGGGTCCAGATCGCGGCAGTGGCGGTCATAGCCGGGGGAGAAGCGGCCTTCCTCATCGGCTGCGCCTTCGCCCCGGAGACTCTCCAGCCGTTCCCTGCTGCAGAAGCAGTAATAAGCCTCACCCCGCCGAACAAGCTCCTCGGCATACGGCCTGTACAGATCCTTGCGCAGGCTCTGCACATACGGTCCGTAGCCGCCCCCGATATCCGGACCTTCGTCATGGTCGATCCCGACATCCCGGAGCGTGCGGAAAATCACCTCGTCCGCCCCGTCCACGAGCCTGCCGCGGTCGGTGTCCTCGATGCGGAGGATGAACCGGCCGCCGCCGGACCGGGCGATGAGAAATTCATAAAGAGCGGTCCTCAGATTGCCCACATGCATGAATCCTGTGGGGCTGGGGGCATATCGGGTTCGTACCATGCTGCCGGACATCCTGCACCTCTCCATAATCCCCCGGAAGCGGGGAAGACTTCATTCCTTATAAAAATCGGAATAATATAGTATAATACCACAAGAAAACCATTATTGACAGGGAGGACGCGGCCGCAGCCATGTTCGGATACATCAGGCCCGAAAAAGACACCCTGATGGTCAGGGAATACACGATTTTCAGAGCCGCCTACTGCGGGATCTGCAAGGAAATCCGCAGGACATACGGCAATATCCCGCGTCTGGCCCTTTCCTATGACATGACCGTGCTGGCGGTTTTCATGACCGCCCTGTCCGACGAGGATTTCCAGGCGCGTCCGGAGAGCTGCATCCTGAATCCACTGAAGCAGAAGCCGGTGGCTTTCGGGCATCCCGCCCTCGCATTCTGTGCGGCAGCCTGCGTGCTGTTCACCCACTACAAGCTGCAGGACGAAATCGACGACACGGGGCATCTGACGGCCCGGGCAGGGGGAGCGTGGTTCCGGGGAGCGTGGCGCAAGGCCGCGGGCCTGTATCCTGACGCGGACCGATGCATCCGCGAAGGGATCGCCCGTCTGGATGAATGCGAGAAATGCTCGCCCGTGCAGGATACCTACCTCCTGGCAGCGGATGCTTTCGGCGGCATCCTGGGCGAATTGACGGCCGGCGCATTCAGGGATCACTTCCCGGGAGAAACGGACCGCGGCAGGCTCATCGACGGCATCGGCCGGATCGGATATGAGATGGGGCGGTGGATCTACATCATGGACGCGGCGGACGATTATGATAGAGACAAGAAGAATTACGAGTGGAATCCGTTTTCATCCATGAGCCGGGAAGAGGCGCTGGAGACGGCGTCCCGTTTCCTGAAAGAATGCGAGGAACGCTGCGAGGAGATGGCCGCGCTGCTTCCTTACCGTCGATACGCAGGCATCGTATCCAACATTTTCCGGTCCGGGATGCCTCTTGCCAGAGAAAAGGTCCTGGCAGGCCGCAGGCTCGAACGGCTGTAGGACAGGGCAATTTGACAGGGCTGTCCCCGGGATGTCCCCGGCGGGCCGGTTCATTGCAATACATCCGCCGATGCAGTACAATACACAAAGGAATGGCACCGGCAGGGCAACAGGCCGCGCCGGAGGGAAAGGATCCTGAATGGCAAAAAATCCGTATGAAGTGCTCGGGATAAGCCCCGCCTCCACCGACGAGGAAGTGAAGAAGGCTTACCACGACCTGGTGAAGAAATATCATCCGGACCGTTACAAGGACAATCCCCTCGAAGACCTCGCGAAAGAGAAAATGCAGGAGGTCAACGAGGCATACGAGTCGATCAAGGCGATCCGCAGCGGAGAGGGATCCGGCGCCGGGTACGGCGGACAGACCGGAGCCGGCGGCCCGCAGGGACCGACGGACGAATACGGCCGTCCCCGCAATTACGGCTACGGAGGCAGCCCATACCGCGGCCCGTATTACAGCGGAGGCACATCCGGCTGCGGCGATCCGTGCCAGTCCCTGAGCTGCCTGTGCTGCGCGGATTCCTGCTGCGAATGCATGGGAGGAGACCTCTGTTCGTGCTGCTGAGCCGACGCGTCGCCATCAGCGGGATATCCGCCGCGCTGATCCTTTTGTTCATCACCGCATCCTATCTCAGCCCCACCGCTGACCTTGTTTTTTATACGATGGCATCCTTGTGCATTGCGCTCGCCGTGATCTACGCGGGCTACCGCGCGGGTCTTTCGACCTATGCCGCATCGTCGGTCCTGATTTTCCTGATCTTCGGGATCTGGCACGTGCTGCCGTTCCTTTTCCTCTTCGGCATCTATCCGATCCTGAAAGGCCTCATCGAGAGCCGGATGAAGAAGGCCGCGGCTTTCGCGGCCAAATCGGCTTGTTTCGGAGCCGCCGCCACTGCCGGCTATCTGCTGTTCGCCGGCGCGATCGAAAAAACGCCGCTTTACGCAATGGTCCGCTCGTGGCTGCCTGCCTCCGGGACAGGATCCCTGGCGGCCATTCTGTGCCTTGCGGCGTTCATCGTCCTTCTGGCATACGACGCCGCCCTGACGCTGCTGATCGCCGTGATCGCCGGGCGCCTGGACAAGGCTTTGCGAAAATGAGCCGGTGAACGAATATGATCCGGTGAATGACAGGGATCAGCGCCGGCGCACCGACGCGCGCCGGATCGAACGGATCAGAAGGGCCATGAGCCGTACAAGCCCCGCGAGAAGAAGCAGACAGGAAGAGATCAGGATCAGATTGCCGATGTCCCTGTTGTTGGAATAGATATCAAGGACCCGGCGGTAGAGGCTCGAATCGCCCCATATGTCGACCGTCGGGAAAAGATCCGCCTTGATCTTCGTCCCGTCAAGAAGGATGAATGTGACCGAAGCGGCCGCCTTGGCGGTCAGGACGGGCAGCACCGGCGCGGGCTGAGGCTCATAGACCGTATCGTAGATGAAATCCATCGACTTCGGATGCACATAGTTGACATCGGAATGGAACTGCAGGCTGAACGTCTTGCCGGCGACCGTCATCGTCTGCGGAAAAATCTGCCCTTCGTTGATCAACCGTGAAAATTCATAATCATCGAAAACGAAACCGGTGATCGTTGTGAGATCCTTCACGACATCCTTTTTCGACGCCGTCGCGCCGATCACGAAGATGCTGATCGATCCGGCCTTCGCCGTCAGCGCATACGAGGAGCGGGATTTCGACTCGGCGCGGAACACGCCGGTCGTCCCCTCCGACAGGGACCAGACATCGCTGATGTTGCTGATCAGGTGCTTCGTCAGATACGGGTTCACGATAAAGACGGCATCATGGGTCTTGAAGATGCTTTCGAATTCCGGATAGGACAGGGCAAAGCGGAAAAGCTGCGCCACATCGCCAACCGTCGTAACCTGCCTGCTGTCGGCCGCGCCTGTCACATTGGTAAAAACCGTGGCGGCCATCTGGTAGCTGTCCGCGCGCGCGTTCATCTGCTCCACGAACTTCTCCGTCGTGCCGCTCACCTGTTCGGCAAGCGCCACGGCCGCCGCTCCGTTGTCCTTGAGAATCAGCCCGTGCAGCAGATATTCGAGCGAATATTTCTCGCCGGTCTTGAGGGACAGCACCCACGCGTCGGCCTCCGCGGCGGCCACGCTGCTGACCGTGATCATGGTGCCCTGCGGGATCATCTCGATCGCAAGCAGGGCGGTCATCAGCTTGGAAGCCAGGGGGATCTGCAACGTCGCGCCGGGGTTTTTCATAAAAAGCTGCATCCCGCGGCCGGTCTCGATCACCAGCGCGGAATCGGACTTGATGTCAAGCTCGTACCCGGGGATGGGATTGACCGGGCCGGAGGTCGGGACGGCAGATCCCGCGCTGGAAGAAAGGCTGCTGTGCGGCGACGGAGAGGCTGCGGCGGAAGACCCGGAAGAAAGTGGACCGGAGGAAACGGCGGATGCCCGGGCGGACGGCAGGGCGGAAAGAAACAGAAAAACAGCCAGCAGACCGAAGGCTGTTCCGGAGAGGATCCTCTGATGCTTGAATTTACGCATGGCGACGTCTCGTCCCGGACCTTTCGTCATTATTTGCAATCACTACAAGTATACACCATTATACGATGCAAATCATCGCGCCGTGCCGCCGTTGTCCGGCAAATTGCAGGAAAATCTGCGGCTGCGGTATTCCGTAGGAGACATGCCCTTGTATCTGCGGAAATTTTTCGAAAACAGCAGCGCGTCATAATAGCCGACCGAGCGGGCGATCTCGCGGACGGACAGCCCGGTCTGGAAGAGATCCGCGGCGCGCTCCATGCGGAAGCAGGTGATATAATCCTTGGGGCTCCTGGACAGGTACTTCATGAACAGGGAATACAGGTAGCTCCGGTCGATCCCGATCCATGCGGCCAGCGAACGGACGGAAATGTCGCCTGCGTAATTGGCTTCGATGTATTCAAGGCATTTGCGCACATAATCTTCCTGGATGGTCTGACGCGCGGCCGGGGCTTCCGACGGGCCCATCATGATCAGGGATGCGAAAAACTGGTACAGATGACCCAGGATCATCTCGTCCCGTCCGCGCCCCGCCGGCGCGAGCGCCAGCATGGCGGCGATATGGTCCCTCAGAAGCCCGGGGTCCGGTACGGGGAAAACCGGACTATCGGCGAAGATCCCCGCGCGGCTGATCAGGGTCTGCGCGCTGATCCCTTCGAATCCGACCCAGGCGTACGACCATGGCGACACCGGATCGGCCGAGTATTCGACCAGCTTGCCCGGGCTGATCAGGAATCCCTGCCCCGGCCCGACCTGATATCGGGTGCCGGAAGACAGAAACGTCCCTTTCCCCGAGAGGACGATGTGGATGATGTAGCGGCTGCGGATGCCGGGGCCCCACCGGTGGGAGGGCAGGCAATCTTCGATACCACAATTCACCATACGGAGATCGGTGGTGTTCTTTTGGGAAAATGTGTGCTTCTGCAGCATGACGGAATCTCCGTGCGGCACCGGGAACGGTAGTTTGTTGTCGGGAACGGGGGCCGCCGCTTTCATTATAGTATAAATCGGCACGCGATTCCACCGCCGGTAAAAAATCATGATATCGGCAACATTCTTCCATATTGATCCATCAAAGTGCCGTGAAATCGCACAGAGTTCCTGCTACAATCAGAGTCGGAAGGGATAAAAAACGCGAGGAGGGTATCACGATGGCGGAACTCCGATGGGATCCATTTTCACAGGATTGGGTCATGATCGCTTCCCACAGGCAGGAACGGCCCCAGATGCCGAAGGATTGGTGCCCGTTCTGCCCGGGTTCCGGGAAAGTCCCGGACCATTATACCGTGCTCCGGTACGACAATGATTTCCCCGCGTTGCTGACGGATCCGCCGCGCCCGGACGATGTCGCCGATTCCTTTTTCCGGACGGAGCCCGCGTACGGGAAATGCGAAGTCATTTTGTACACGCCGGAGCACACCAGATCGCTGGCGGAGCTTTCCCTGCCGAACATCGCCGAGCTGATCGCCCTCTGGCGCGAGCGGTATGAAGCGCTTTCCGCAGACCCGAAGATCCGGCACGTCTTCATTTTCGAAAACCGCGGGGAAGTGGTGGGCGTCACCATGCCGCATCCGCACGGCCAGATTTATGCCTATCCGTTCGTCCCTAAGAAAATCGACCAGGAGGCCCGCTCCCAGGATGAATACCGCGCACAGACCGGAGACTGCCTGCACTGCGTCAACCTGGAGCATGAGATCGCCTTCGGGAAACGCGTGATCTTCCGCAACGGATCCTTTACGATATTCCTGCCGTTCTACACCGCGTACCCTTACGGCATCCAGATCGTGCCGAACCGTCATTTCGCTTCGATCTCCGACATGACGCCGGACGAATCGGCGGATTTCGCCCTGAGCCTGAAACTCGCGGCCGGGACGCTGGATTCGCTGTTCGACATGCCGTTCCCGTACATGATGTGCTTCCACACCCCGCCGGTCAACACCGGCCGTCCGGCCGACTGGCACTTCCATGTGGAGTTTTATCCGCCGATGCGCTCCGAGTCCAAGCAGAAGTACAACGCCTCCAGCGAAACGGGTGCGGGCGCTCACTGCAACACGACCTTGCCGGAAGAAAAAGCCCGCGAATTGCAGGAAGCCTGCCGCCGATTTTCCGCGCGGATGTGATATAGTAGAAGCAAATATTCCTGACGGAGTTTGCCATGCTGATCGCGGAAAAATGGAAGGACTACGAGCTTCTGGATTCAGGGGACGGCGAGAAGATCGAACGCTGGGGGAGCTATCTGCTCCGGCGGCCGGATCCTCAGGCCATCTGGCCGAAGGGAGACTGGCCCGCGCCGGACGCGGTGTATCTGCGGAGCCCGAGCGGCGGCGGCCGCTGGCAGTATTTCCGGGACGTCCCGCGTTCCTGGGAGATCGGTTATGACGGTGCCTGCGGAGCGATGCGGTTCCGCGTCGAGCCGACCGGGTTCAAGCACACCGGGATCTTTCCGGAGCAGGCGGTGAACTGGGACTTTATGGCTTCGCTCATCGCGGATGCGTCACGGAAGGGGCAGGCTCCCAGGATCCTCAACCTTTTTGCCTATACCGGAGCCGCGACCGTCGCCTGCGCCATGGCAGGGGCGTCGGAAGTGGTCCATGTCGACGCGTCGAAAGGCATGAACCAGAAGGCCAGGGAAAATCTGGCCCTGTCAGGGGCGGGCGAACGCTATGTCCGTTTCATCACCGAGGATGTCCAGAAGTTCGTCGAACGGGAGATCCGGCGGGGCAGGACCTACGACGGCATCCTCATGGATCCGCCGGCGTACGGCCGGGGACCCGGAGGCGAGCTGTGGAAACTGGAAGACGCCCTGTTCCGGATCGTGGACCTGTGCGCGAAGCTACTATCGGGAAAGCCGCTTTTTTTCATCATCAACTCCTATACCACCGGCCTCGCGCCGTCCGTTCTGGCCAACATGCTCACGCTATGCGCCGTTCCCGGTCACGGGGGAGCCGTTGCCGCGGACGAAATCGGCCTGCCCTGCTCCCTGAGAGGCATCTGCCTGCCGTGCGGTGCCACGGTCAGATGGCAGGCATGACATGCAGCACACGGTCCTGACAGCCGATCTCCGGGAGAAGGGGACCTATGAGACCTACCGGTACGCCGGACGCTTCGGGATCCCGATCCTCTACGAGGACAACCACATCCTCGCGGCGGTGAAGCCTGCCGGCGTCCTGTCCCAGTCGGACGGAAGCGGCAGGCCGGACATGCTGACGATCCTGAAAGAGTACCTCAAGACCCGGTACGGCAAGCCCGGGGACGTCTTCCTGGGGCTGCTGCACCGTCTCGACTGCCCCGTTTCGGGCATCATGGTCTTCGCGCGGACCTCCAAGGCCGCGTCGAGGATCTCCGCGCAGATCCGGGAGAGAACGGTCGACAAACGCTATTTCGCGGAGGCGGAAGGCTTATTCGGCGAGCCGGAAGGCCGGCTTTCCGGCCGGATCGCCAAAGGGGCGGGGAACATCGTCGCGGCGGACGAGGACGGCAAGGACGCGTCGCTGAGCTACCGGGTGCTTCAGGCCGACCCGCCCTCGGGACGGACGCTGCTCGAAGTCCGTCTGGAGACGGGCCGGGCCCACCAGATCCGGTATCTTTTTTCCGCCGCGGGCCATCCGCTGGCGGGCGATTCGAAATACGGCACGGACCGCGCCGGGGAGCGCGGGATCCGGCTGTTCGCCTGCCGCTTCACGTTCCGTCATCCGGTGAGGGATGAAGAGATCACACTGCGGGTGTTTCCGGACCGCGGGCTTTTCGGGGACGGGTTCCTCGATTATTTTGATAAGGAGAGAAATGCGGGTGTGCAGAATCCGGTGTAACAAAGAACGAAAAAGAGATAAGGCCGCGTCGAAAGCGCCAGCGAAAGCGGCAGCGCGGACGGAACGCGGACGGATCTTCCGGAATAAGGCCCTGCAGGCCGTCACGCTGGTCCTTTTGTGCGTCATGCTGGCGGTTTTCCTTTTTACCGTCATCGTGGACCAGGTCGTTGCCCGGACAGGGCGGAAGTATGTGAGGACGCCGTCCGGCATCCCGGAGGACCTTGACTGCATCATCGTTCCGGGGGCCAGCGTGATCGCGAACCGTTATCCGAGCATCATCCTGCAGGACCGGCTCGACGCTGCCTATGCGCTTTACCTTTCTTCGGGGATCCGGCGGATCCTGGTGTCGGGGGACAACGGTTCGGTCCATTACGATGAGGTGGATGTCATGCGCGACTACCTGATCGCGAAGGGTGTCCCCGGCGAGGATGTGTTCATGGACCACGCCGGATTCGACACATACCAGACGATCTACCGCGCCAGGGACATTTTCTGCGTGAGGAAGGCCGTCATTGTGACGCAGGGCTTCCACCTGTACCGGGCGCTGTATATCGGAGAAAAGCTCGGGATCGAGCTGTACGGGGTGGACAGCGCATCCAGGCGGTACGGCCGCGAGATCTACAACCGGCTGCGCGAATACCCCGCACGGGTCAAGGCTTTCATCGAATGCGAGATCACCCGGCCGGAGCCGAAGTTTCTGGGCGAAAAGATTCCGATCGACGGTGAAAACCGGACGCTCGGGTGAGGGATGGCCAGCTCAGAGCGCCATGCAGGCGCGAAGAGGTTGCGCAATACGGCCGTTTTGTTGTATGATGGATTGGCTTTGGCAAAGGCCTTGACCGAGGTGTGGCTCAGCTTGGTAGAGCGCCTGCTTTGGGAGCAGGATGTCGCACGTTCAAATCGTGTCACCTCGACCACCGGAAAGGACCCTGCCGGGACATGTACCGGCAGGGTCCCTCCATCAACGAGCAAGGAGTGCGTATGACAGATTACAGACAGCGTCTCGCGGAAGCCATCTCCGCCGCGGCGGGCATGGAAGCGGAAGCCGCATGGCCGCTGATCGAGATCCCGCCCCACGCGGACATGGGCGATTACGCGTTTCCGTGCTTCACCCTTTCGAAGCAGTTCCGCAAGGCGCCACAGGCGATCGCGTCGGACCTTTGTGGAAAACTGTCAGGCGCTCTCCCGTTTGTCCTCCGGACAGAAGCCAACGGCGGCTACCTCAACTTTTTCCTGGACCCCCGGGCCTTCATGGCGGACGTGATCGAGAGCGCCGCCGCGGAGGGGAACCGCCTCGGCGCGTCGGAGGAGGGTCTCGGGAAGACCATCCTGGTCGAGTTTTCATCCCCAAACATCGCCAAGCCGTTCCACGTCGGCCATGCCTTTTCGACGGCGATCGGGAACGCCCTCTATCATATTTACCGGCATCTGGGCTATCACACGGTCCGCCTCAACCACCTCGGGGACTACGGGACACAGTTCGGCAAGCTGATCAGCGCGTACAAGCGCTGGGGAGACGCCGATGCGCTTTCGGAGCATCCGATCCGCGAGCTGCTGAGGATCTACGTGAAGTTCCATGAGGAAGCGGCGAAAGACCCGGCACTCGAGCAGGAAGCCCGGGAGTATTTCCGCAGCCTGGAGAACGGGGGCGCCGAGGAGATCCGCCTCTGGGAGGAGTTCCGGGAGCTCAGCCTCAAGGAATTCAACGTCATTTACCGGCGCCTGGGTGTGGAGTTTGACGATCTGAACGGCGAGAGTTTTTACAGCGATAAAATCCCGGAAGTTGTGTCGATTTTGGAGGAAAAAGGGCTCCTGGTCACGAGCGAAGGCGCGCGCGTGGTCATGCTCGACGAATTCGGGCTGCCGCCGTGCATCATCCTCAAGTCCGACGGCACCACCATTTACGCGTCGCGCGACATCGCGGCGATCCTCTACCGCAAACGCACGTATGATTTTTATAAAAACATCTATGTGGTCGGCAACCCGCAGGCCATGCATTTCAAGCAGGTGTTCACGGTGGCCGGCAAGATGGGGCTGGACGCGGCCGGAAGCTGTTTCCACGTCGGATTCGGGCTCGTGAAGTTTGCCAACATGAAGTTTTCGACGCGGGAGGGTAACATCATCCTGCTTGAAGACCTGCTCGACGAGTGTGTCGCGAAGACCGCCGAGATCATCCGGAAGAACCGCGAAGAGCGAGGGACGGACATGACGGATGACGAGCTGGCGGAGATCGCGGAAAAAATCGGCGTCGCGGCGGTCGTCCACACATTCTGCAAGAACGGGCGCGACCGGGATATCGTTTTTTCCTGGGAAGACATGCTGGATTTCGACGGGGATTCGGCGCCGTACCTGATGTATACCTATGCGAGGTGTGCGAGTGTGCTGCGCAAGGCGCGCGAAGCCGGTTTCGGCACGGAAGGGTACCGGGAAGGGCTGTCCCGCGACGATGCAGGCGACGAGTACGCCATGCTCAAGCTGGTGCACGGGTTCGGAGAAGCCGTGAAAAAGGCGGCCGACAGCAATGAACCGTCGATCCTTGTCAGGCATGTCGGCGCGATCGCGCGCACATTCAACAAGTTCTACAACAACTACCCGATCCTGAACAATGAAGACCCCCGCAGGCGTTCGGCCGGGATCCGGATCTGCGAGACGGCCGCGGCTGCGCTCGGCACCGGCATGAGGCTGATCGGCATCGAGCCCGTCGACCGGATGTGAGGCGAAGAGGTTCCCCGTGGATCGGTCAAGACTGCCGCAGCGATTCATCGAAACCATGGAAGTGCTCTTTGCCGCGGACGGAAGATCCGTGGAATTCGGCGATTTTCTGGCATCCTTCGAGAAAGAGCCGGTCCGCGGCATCCGTTTCAACGCGGCCAAGGCCGGTCCTGAGGAAAACCGGGTCAGGATCCTGAGGGAAATGGGCTGCGCTCCGGAAGACGGAAGCAGCCCCGTGAAGATCCCCTGGAGCGACGACGGTTACTATCTGCCGGCCGGCGCGTCTCCCGGCAAACATCCGTATTACCATGCCGGCATCTTTTACATCCAGGAGCCATCGGCCATGCTGCCCGCGATGCTGCTCGGCGCAAGACCCGGCGAAAACATCCTGGACCTGTGCGCCGCCCCGGGAGGGAAGACCGTAAAGATCGCCTGCGACATGAAGCAGACCGGACTGCTGGTCAGCAACGACATCAACGGCGACCGGGTCAAGGCGCTTCTCCGGAACGCGGAGCTGCAGGGCTGCTCGAACTGCGTCATCACGAATGAGCCTCCGGAAGCCCTCGCGCGGTCTTTCCCGGTTTTTTTCGACCGCATCCTCGTGGACGCGCCCTGTTCCGGGGAGGGGATGTTCCGCCGGGACGACAACGCCGTCAAGAGCTGGATGAAGTACGGCAGCGAGGCATGTACGGCGCTTCAGCGGGACATCCTGGACCGGGCCGACGCGATGCTTCGCCCGGGCGGGACGCTGGTCTATTCGACCTGCACGTTTTCCGCATGCGAAAACGAAGGCATGATCCTGGAATTCCTCGAGACGCATCCCCACTACCGGCTGCCGGACCTGTTCGCGGAAGGCGGCCCTCTCGGCGGCCT
Organism: uncultured Oscillospiraceae bacterium; assembly: GCA_964507305.1. GTDB lineage: Bacteria > Bacillota > Clostridia > Saccharofermentanales > UBA5734 > JAQVYV01. The sequence goes on along the minus strand of CAZDPQ010000049.1, from coordinate 4,461 downwards.
GAGCGGACAAAATGCTCCCGCGAGGGGCATCGGGAAGCTCGCCGCCGCCGGGACCTGCAGGATATTTCCGCACCGTGCGGATGGCGACGGGCATTTTGGCGCCGTGCTGGTCAAAGAGGGCGGACCTACGGCAGAGGCAGCGGCAGAAGCAGCGGCAGAGGTGTCAGGGCTTGCTTCGGAGCCGGCCTCGGATTTCACCGCCGCCGAGGCGCAGCAGGCATTCGAGCGGTTTGCAGGCGAAACGCTGTCCGAAGCCTGCGCGGCGCGCGTGCGCTCGGACCTGAAGATGCATCGGCGACTATACGGAAACCATTTATACACATTCAACAAACCGCTCCGGATCCCGGACGGGATCCGCACGGTGAAGAAAGGATATTATCTCGGCGACTTGAGGCAAACGCGCGGCGGGGCGATTTTCGAACCATCCCATGCGTTTCTGATGTCCCTGACGTCAGAGGATCTGACGTCAAAGGCGATGTACCACGCGGATGATCCGGCCGTAGGCAGATACCTCAGGGGCGAGACCCTCTTCGCCGACCCGGACGGTCCGGCGGTCATCCTCCCCGGACGCTGGACGGCGGTCTGCGCGGGCGGCTATCCGCTTGGCTGGGTGAAAGCGGAGGCCGGAGGCATGTTCAAGAATTTCTATCCGAAAGGCTGGCGGAGGCTGCAGTGACGGGAGGTGCGCGACTGTGAAAAAGATCCACGCGGATACGTTGCTGGATACGATGCGGATGATCCTTCCGGAGGAGGGCTCCGGCGCACGCCTGACCGGGCTTGCCGTCCAGAGCGGGAAAAACCGGATCCTTCCGGAGATCGGCAGCGAAGAAAGCCCGGAAGGGACCCTGTATACGGTCCGCTTTCCCGGAACCCGGATCCGCGGCCTGCTGCCGTCGTTCCTGGACGGACTGGCGGCCGAAATGGCCAAGTATGACAGCACCGAGGTGACCTTCGAAGCGGAGGACGGAGAACGGCGGATCGTCGAGGCGGGGGAACGGGGCGTGCGGATCCGGAAAGAGCGGCCCGCCCCCGGTACCGCGGAGGACATCGCTTCCGGAGATCACGATGAATACGGCATATCGGCCAACCGGGATTATTTTATCCGGATCCCGGAAGCATCAAAGCTCCTGAAAGCGATCGGCATCCTCGACGACCGCAATAAAATCCGCAATGACAAGATCCGGAAATACAACCAGATCGACCGATTCGTCGAATTCGCCGACGCGGCCCTGCGCGAGATCCTTCCCGCGGGCGGCGGGACCGAAGGGAAACCTTCGGAGGGCGGTGGCGGAGAGCGGAGCGTCGTGACGATCCTGGACTGCGCGTGCGGAAAATCATACCTTTCGTTTGTTCTTTATTATTATGTCACCGAAGTGCTGAAAAGGAAGTGCCGGGTGACCGGTCTCGACATATCGGATCGCGTGATCGCGGCATCGCGGAAAACGGCGGAATCCCTCGGCTATTCCGGAATGGATTTCCAGACAGCCGATCTTCGGACATACCGCCGCAGCGGCCCTCCGCCCGACCTGTACATCAGTCTGCACGCGTGCGACACCGCGACGGACCATGCCATTTTCACCGGCATCACCGCCGGAGCCCGCGCCATCCTGTGCGTGCCGTGCTGCCACAGGGAGCTCTTCTCAAGCGCGTTCCGCATGAAGGATCTGCCGGAGATCCTGATGAAAAACGGCGTGTTCCGGGACCGGATCTGCAGCCTGCTCACGGACGCCATCCGTGCTCAGGCGCTGGAGGCCAGCGGGTATTCCGTCCGCGTGGCGGAATACATCTCGCCCCTCGATTCACCGAAAAACATTCTGCTGACCGCGTTATACACTGGAAAGAAAAACCGCGATGCGATCCGTGAAGTAAAGGAATTCCGCAACGCCAGCGGAGCGGATCTGACGCTTCCGAAGCTGCTGGGACTGGGGGAAACCGAATGAGATTCGTGCTTGCGACGGGAAACACAGACAAGATCCGCGAGATCCGGGAAATATTATCGGGGCTGGACCTCGACATCCTCACCATGGGAGACCTGGGGATCCCGAACGACATTCCCGAAACGGGGGACACCTTTGAGGAAAACGCACTGCTCAAGGCGCGCGCGGTGCATGCCCTGACGGGAGGCTACGTCATGGCGGACGACTCCGGCCTGTCCGTCCATGCGCTCGGCGGGGCGCCCGGAATCTATTCGGCACGGTTCGCGGGGGAAGACGCGGGCTATGATGTCAAAATCCGGAAGATCCAGGATATGCTGGACGCTTCCGGAAGCAGCGACCGCAGCGCCTCCTTCCTCTGCGCCGTCGCCGTCGTCCGCCCCGACGGATCGGAATTCACGGTGACCGGCGAATGCAAAGGGCTGATCCATTCGAAAGCGGAAGGGGACAACGGATTCGGCTATGATCCCGTTTTCTTTATGCCCGAATACGGGATGACCACCGCTTCCATGCCCCGCGAACTTAAAAACCGCATCAGCCACCGCGGGATCGCCCTGAGGAAAATGGCGGAGATCCTCAGGAAGGAACTCGGAAACGGCGCAGAATAACAGCCGCCAGCCCGCCGGAAGCGCCCGTTCCCAGCATAACCCACCCGGCAGCGGCGAACATCGCGGGGAACGGCGAATCCGTACCGGCGATGTCGAAAATCCCGTTCAGGAGACCGGCGACCGTCAGCCAGACGATCCCCGAATTGTACAGGTTGAAAAACAGCCGGTACCATCCGGACCGCCCTCCGGCGGGCGCGAAAATCCACAGGATGGAAAAGGGGAGCGCGCCGGCCAGCAGCGGGTACAGAAACATCAGGGACATATCGTCGGATGTGATCCCGTGGCCGTACAGCGAGTAGACCGCATTGAAAACGACGCACAGCAGCGCGGCTCCCATCCACGCGGCGGAGGCTTTTCCGGACTGCCTGTCGCGGACGTTCCGGTCAATAGCCGATATAGACAATGTCGCTCACGCTCCTTTCGGTGATCCGGCGGCCATCCGTTGTCGGTTTGTTGATCACGCTGCCGTTGAACCAGATCGTGGACGAGCCGCCCCCGTCGAGATTGTACGCCACGGAACAGCCGCGTGAAAGGCACACTTCGGCCAGCTGGTACAGGGACAGGCCCGCGCTTTCGGAGGTTCGCCCGTCGGAGACGACAAACAGATAATGCAGTCCTGAGATCTGGCCGATGGCGGTCCTGGGATTGCTCACCATGGATTTCCCGGATATCTCGGTATTTTTTTCAACGGCAATCACACCGCCGTCGACCAGTGCCGGACCGAACGAGAAGATCTGCAGAACGCCCCGGTTCAACAGGTCGAGCGCGCTGCTGCTGCTTTCGCGGATGATGGAGAAATCGCCGGAAGCGTCGATCACGAGCGCTTCGTCATCTCCGTCGCTTCGTGCCGTATCCCGGTAGAGGACATTGTTCCGAAGGACGAATCCTTTGCTTCGGAATCCGCAATAATCGCCGTTGATCGCCAGGATGGCATTGCAGTTTTCCGCGATCACCGAGGTTTTCTGCGCGATATTGCGTCCGTAGGTATCGTCGGCAAATGCGGTTTTCAGATAATCGATGCTTGACAGGCGGATATCCGCGATGTAGATCATGGTGCCGTATTCGGATATCGTATCGATCGTGATGGATATGGCATCATCAGAATACGAGGAAGATGTGATTACCGAAGTCTGGGAACTGCCGGATGAGGAGGATGCATTGCTGACGGACGGGGAGGCTGCGGAGGAAACGGAAGAAACAGAAGAGGTGAGTGAGGAGAAAAGATCGGAATCGGATGAGATCGCGGAGGAACCGGAATAGGTGATCGCGCCGGTTCCTGCACGCGGGATCACAAAGGTGTCGAGTAACGTGAACGTCGTGAAAAGGACTGTCGCGGCGGTGAACACAGCCGCCCACCGGTATGGTTTCCGGAAGAATCGCAGCATCATGTCAATAGCCTTTCCGGGAACCGTACGCGGCTTCGGCGAGCAGGCTCCACAAAAAATCGTCGTTCTGCTGCGGTACGGACAGGATATGATCGAAAAGACCGGAAGGGATCCCGCAGCAGCTGTCCCTTTTCAGTACGATGGAATCCTGAAGATCCGGAAGGCTCGAAGCAGCCGTCAGGAGATCCCGGGCTGCGCGGCGTCCTTCCATGTCGGACGCCAGAATCCACCGCAGCCCGGGATAAACCCTGATGGCATAACGCATCCCGGCTTTGATCGCGCCTCCTTTCCCCTGATGCGGATCCAGCCGGATGACATGGCAGAAACATTGATTGTGTAATTTCCCGAATAATTCGTCGTATTCGTCATTGCTTCCATCATTGACAACAACGGCCGAACTGTCCGGGATCGAGGCGAGCGCTTTTACCGTGTCGATGATGTTGAGATCCGGATCAAATGCCGGGAGAATGATTGCCAGTTACTCCGTCAGCAACCGTGTCAATGCGGAACTGGCCAAACAAGCCATGGAAGAGG
>CAZDPQ010000048.1:0-18165 GCA_964507305.1 uncultured Oscillospiraceae bacterium | reverse complement strand
AACGCAGCCGGAGCGGCGAAACGTCCGACCCGGCCTGGGCGACATGCGGGCCCAGGACCGTCTGCAGCGCCTTGTGCAGCAGATGGGTGGCCGTGTGGTTGCGCGCCGTGGCCATGCGCTGCTCCCGGCCGACCTCGAGGATCACCCTCGCTCCCGCCGTCACGACGCCGTCCTCCACGACCCCCGTATGCAGCACCACGCCGCCCGGGGTCTTCCGCGTATCCTCCACCCGGACCGAGAACCCGTCCCCGGTGATCATCCCCGTATCGCCGGCCTGCCCGCCCGACTGCGCGTAGAACGGCGTCCGGTCCGTGATGACCGTGACCCTCCCGCCGGCGCCCGCCTCGTCCGTCAGCTCCGCCGTCTCGTCCGCGCTCAGCAGGTACCGGACCGCGGACTCGGTGCGGAGCTCGTCATATCCGGTGAAAACCGTCGCAGGCGTACCGGCGATCTCCTCCGGCAGCCCTGAATCGGCCCATGCCGCGCCCGCGCGCTTCCGCAGCGCGATCTCCCGGGTGAGCTTCTTCTGCCGCGACATCGCCTCGTAGAATCCGCTTTCATCGACATCGCATCCGTACTCGGCCGCGATCTCCCGCGTCAGGTCGATCGGAAACCCGTACGTGTCATGCAGCTTGAAAACCGTATCGCCCGACAGCAGCGTCCCGCCGCCCTTCCGGACTTCCTCGACCGCTGCGTTCAGGATCGCCGTGCCCTGGCTGACGGTCCTTGCGAAATTTTCCTCTTCTCTCAAGATCACCTTCCGGATGAAATCTTCTCCGGCCTTCAGCTCCGGATACGCTTCCGCCGACTCGCGGATGACGACCGAAGCGACCTCGTGCAGGAACGTGCCGTCCGTACCGAGGAGTCTCGCGTAGCGTGAAGCCCGCCGCAGCAGCCTGCGCAGGACATAGCCCCGCCCGGCATTGTCCGGGATGATCCCGTCGGCAATCATCATGACCGTGCTGCGGGCGTGGTCGGTGATCACCCGGATCGCCATGTCCGTCCGGTCGTCGCGCCCGTATGCCACACCCAGCCGGCGGCACACATCCTCGAGGATCGCGCGGATGGTGTCCACTTCGAAGAGGTTGTCAACCTCCTGCATGATGCAGGCGAAGCGCTCCAGCCCGCCGCCCGTGTCGATGTTTTTCTTCGCGAGCGGGGTGTAGGTGCCGTCGGCTTCCTTGTTGAACTGTGTGAAAACCAGGTTCCAGAATTCGACATACCGGTCGCAGTCGCAGCCGACATTGCAGCCGGGCTTCCCGCATCCCTTCTCCGGCCCTCTGTCGTAGTAGATCTCGGAACAGGGACCGCACGGTCCGAGCCCGTGCTCCCAGAAATTGTCCTCTTTCCCCATTCGGAAAATCTTGCTCTCGGGCAGGCCGATCTCATCCCGCCAGATGCCGTACGCCTCATCGTCTTCGAAATAGACCGTCACGGAAAGCCGCTCGACCGGGAGCATCAGCACTTCGATGCAGAACTCCCATGCCCACCGGATCGCATCGGTCTTGAAATAATCGCCGAACGAAAAATTGCCGAGCATCTCGAAGAACGTCCCGTGCCGCGCCGTCTTGCCCACGCGCTCGATGTCCGGCGTGCGCACGCACTTCTGGCAGGTCGTCACGCGCGGCGCCGGCGGTGTCTCCGCGCCGGTGAAATACGGCTTGAGCGGCGTCATGCCGGCGTTGATGAGCAGGATCGACGGGTCGTTCTTCGGGATGAGGGAAAAGCTCTTCATCCGCAGATGCCCTTTGCCCTCGAAAAACGCCAGATATTGCTCCCTGATTTCGTTCAGACCCATCTTCCGCATAGACGTCCGCTCCCCCCCGGGCTGCCGCCCGACCGTTCCTGTCATTATACTATATCCGGACCGGATACTTCATAGATTATACAATATTCGGGGTCCGTTTTGATATGGATTTTCGGCAGCCCTCCCCGGAAATCCCCCCGGAAAACAGCCGGTTTCTCTGTTGCATTTTCGGGATTCCTATTGTAAAATGGTAAAGCTATCGCAAACGGCGTGTTTCGGGTGGTTAGCTCAGCTGGTTAGAGTACTTGCTTGACATGCAAGGGGTCGATGGTTCGAGTCCATTACTACCCACCAGAAGAAGCCCCGCGATCCTTCAGAGGGACCGCGGGGCTTTTCATTTCCCTTCGCCGGCATCCGGGCGTGAGGCGCTCCGCCGGCTCCGTGCCGGCTGCCCGGCCGGAAGAGCTCACCCGCTGATGACACCTTTTTTCAACAGGATATTCCCGTACAGCGCCCGTTCACCCGTGGCCACGATCGCATATGCGTTCCTGGAGCGCTCGTAGAAATCATACCGCTCCAGAAAACGAATCTTCGCGTCCGGCTCCGCCTGCCGGACGATTTCCCGGAACTCATCCCAGATCGGGGTCGCGACCGGATCCCCTTTCACCTTTTCCATCAGGAAAAGCGGATCCGCGTACGTGTCCAGCGGAAAAAGCTGCAAGATCGCCCGCAGCAGCTCCGCAGCGCCGTGCCCGTCCGCCCGCAGCAGCCTTCTCGCGCACGCCGCCGCCGGATAATTCGCGTCGACAAGCACGATCTCATCCCCGTGCCCCATCTCCATCAGCGTCTTCAGCATTTCCGGAGACAACAGATCCGGTATCCCCTTCAGCATTGCGACCCCTTTCCTTCCGGCCTTCCGCCCGTTGGTCCGCGCACGGACCCGCCGATCATTCCACCCCCCATTTTACCATGAAATCCTACGGCGCGGCCGCTTTGCAGCACAGCCCGGAAGCCAGTGCCGGCCCGCCATCCTGACGTTCCGATTGACATCCGCAAAAAAATCTCTTAGAATAACGGTGCCGCATGAAATATTCAGATTATCTTTTCATTGCGGTATCGGACAGGGTTGCGTAGCTCAGTTGGATAGAGCGTCGGTTTCCTAAACCGCAGGTCGGAGGTTCGAGTCCTCTCGCGATCACCACAAAAAAGCTTCACCGATTGGTGGGGCTTTTTGTTTTCTGAAGCCGCGGATGCCCATGTACAGGCAGTTTCAGGGATTTCAACATTGAAATTTTCAAGAGAAGAATTGTCTGCAATTCTTCCTAGTCTCGGCGAAGACGAGACTTTTGCTCGACGCAGTCGAGCCTATACCTCCATTCTGATGTTTAAGTGATGTTTTTTTCTGTAAAAGTTATCGGCGGTTATAAAAAATATCGGACGATATAAAAGATATTTGGGAGAAAATCGCTACATCCGACCTGCGGTTTTTTTTGCGTTTTTGTTATTTGTCCGACTCGAAGATTTTTCAAATTGGAGAGGGTGATGTAATTTTTTCGCTTTTACTCTGCAAATCGCACTATTTCCGGCATTGAACCTTCAATCATTAAGTTTAGAAGATTGAAGTTTTACACCATGATTCACAAGGGTCAAGCTGGAACAAGAAGTGTGCTCGAAGAGATTGAGCTAATCAACAATCTATTTTGTGTTGCCTAAAAATTGACAAGTCCCGGGGTAAGCCTGCAAATTTGGGAATTCTGAATATATTGTTGAATTATTTGCAACAGAGCCTTTCTCTGTACTCCTTTGGCATCATGCCGTACTTTTCCTTGAAGATCCGATAAAAATAGCCCATGTTATTATACCCTACTAAGGAGGCAATGGACGATACGGATTTGTCCGTTATGAGCAATTCCCCGGCGTGCTTTAAGCGCACAGCCTGAATGTATTCGGTGTAGCTCATTCCGGTGTATTCTCGGATGAGGCGGTTAAAGTAGTACTTATTGTAGTGATAAGCATCCACAAGTTCGGTGATCTCGATATCCCGGTAGTGCTCGGAAATGTAACCCTGCAGTTCCTCGAAGAACTTGGCTCGGTACTCTGCTCTTTCAGCATTGGTAAGCTGGAGCTTAAACTCGGTGAAAAGAGATTTTAATAAGTTCGTATTCTTTTCCAGCAGGCTATCTTCCGTACTACCACTGGGTAAAGAAAGCTCCTCCAAAACAGCATACAATCCGTCCATAGTTTGCTGTGTACTCCCATTAGGGCGAAACTGGGCATATTGATAGCGCTGCTTTCGCTCCATGATCACGCCTCGCAGATACTTCTCAATTCTACTTTCTCCGTGTTGGGGCTGCATGAGTTTCATGAAATATTCATTGGTAAGGGCAAGGTACACCACAGAAAAATTTTCGTCATCGATGAATTCCGCGTGTTCTACTCCTTGCTCCATCAGGCATACATCCCCAGAGAAAAAGCTCTTTTGAGCACCGTTAATCCATAGGCGGAGGGTGCCGTCCAGCACAAAGGTGAACTCCACAAAGCTGTGGGAATGTTTGCTGGAAAGTCTTTGGGTTTCACCCAAATAACAGGCACCGGAAAAATTTCCCTTAGAATCCACTGTATCCATCCGCACTCGGGTCACACCGTTTTCCCGAATAATATAGACCGCCATCATAGGATCCACGCAGCCACGGAGCCCATCATTATGACCTGTGATTTTTTGAATGGTATCCACGGAGGTCACCATGCGGCTGGTAATTTCATTCTGCGTACCGCCTGAGATCACAGCAAGATTCTCTGTAAGTCGGTTGGCAAGTTGCAATACATTTTTCATAGCGTCCTCCCCTTTTTTATTTCAGTATAGTACGATCGATCTGCGTAGGTAAATCCCATTCGGACTTATAGTCTCTGTAGGTAATAGAATCGTTGTGAAAATCACCATAAAATTACATAAACAGCACTTTGCTGTAAGCTTTTTGACGAAAGGACTGGGGGAAATGATAAAACAGAATTTCAATGCGGATTGGGTCTTCTACAAAAAAGATCACCCGGAGCGGGCTACGGAAGTCCATCTGCCCCATGATGCCATGCGGCTGCAGAAACGAATCAAGGGTCTGAAAAACGGCGGCTATACCGGCTTCTTTCCCAGCGGTGACTACTGCTACGAAAAGAAGATTTTTGGAAAGCCCGAGTATACCGGCAAGACGCTGATGCTGGAATTTGAAGGCGTCTACATGGACAGCAAGGTCTATCTGAACGGTCAGTGCATCGGTGGGCGCGTGTACGGCTACAGTCACTTTTATGTTGATCTGACCGGCAAGCTCATCGAGGGACAAGAAAACCTGTTGCTGGTAACGGTTCATTGCAGTCAAGTACCGAATGCCCGCTGGTATCCAGGCAACGGCATTTACCGTCCGGTGAATCTGTGGGTTGCAGAGGCCGAGCATATTCCGCAGGAAGCGGTCACAATCACCACATTGTCCACTAACCCTGCCAAGATTTCACTGGATGTAAAAGCGATCAAAGAAGCAGATACGAAGATTGTTTCCGAGATCTTCTATGCTGGTCAAAAGGTCGCAGAGGCAGAGAGCGATCACTGTGAAATTGAGATCCCCAACGCAAAGCTCTGGGATGCAGAAAATCCCCATCTTTATGAGGCTCGCATTCATCTGAAGAAGGGTGATGCGGTCATTGACACTTCCGTAGAACCCTTTGGTATTCGCTCGCTGAAATGGAATCCCAAGGAAGGTCTTCTTTTCAATGGGAAATCCGTGAAGCTGAAGGGCGGCTGTGTACACCACGATAACGGTATTTTAGGTGCCTGTGAATTTGAAGCTGCCGCGTATCGCAGGATCCGGATCTTAAAGGAAGCCGGCTTTAATGCTATTCGAAGCTCCCATTACCCACTGAGCAAAACAGTTCTCAAGGCTTGTGATGAACTGGGTATGTATGTAAAGGACGAGGCCTTTGACTCCTGGAGAGAAAGCCAGGGCTTGTATGGCTATCCTTTGGTCTTCGACGAAGAGTGGAAGAAGGATCTGGAGGGAATGGTCCAAAAGGATAAAAACCACCCCAGTGTAATTATTTACTCCATCGGCAATGAGATTCCCGATACCGCAACACCTGCGGGCGCGGAACTGACAAAGGTACTAGCCGATTTTTGTCGCAATTTGGATGACACCAGACCGATTACCGTATGCCCCAATCTCATTCTGAACATTATGCATAAAATGGGCGTTAAGGTTTCGGTCAGCGGTGATACGAAGCCCCAGATTGACGATATTACGGATCCTCTTGCGGTGGAAGCCGATTCGGATATGGGCGGCTCTGCCCTCATTAACCAGCTGGTGGCCCTGGCTCCCCTGCTGAAGCAGCTTCTGCTGACTCCCAAGAAGGCAGATAAAGCCGTAAAGGATTGCTACCAGCATGTAGATATCGCCGGATATAACTACGGCTCCAAGGTATACAAGAAGCATTATGCCATGCATCCTGAGCGGATCATCATCGGCTCAGAGACCAGCCCCTGCGAGATCGCGGAAAACTGGGAACTGGTAAAGCAGATCCCCACGGTCATCGGTGACTTTATGTGGACAGCCTGGGATTATTTGGGTGAAGGCGGCGCAGGTGAGGTAGAGTACGGCAAGGGTTCAGGCTCCTTTGTGAAATCCTACCCCATCATTTCCGCATACACCGGTGCCATCGATCTGATCGGTCATAAGGACACCTTCGGTCATTTGGCATCCATCGTATGGGAAGCAGAAAAAGAGCCCTTTATCGCGGTGCGTCCTGTGGATAAGGCAGGAGAAAAGGTTCGCTTCTCCAGCTACCGCACCTCCGATGCGTTGGATTGCTGGACATGGGAAGGCCATGAGGGCAAGAAGACAGAAGTACAGGTCTACAGCCCAGGATATACTGTGGAACTTCTTCAGGACGGAAGATCGCTGGGGAAGAAGAAGCTGAAAAATTGCAAGGCTTCTTTCCTTGTCACCTACCGGCCCGGTATTTTGGAAGCTGTTTGCTATGACAAAAACGGCAAAAAGCTCTCTCAAAGCAGTCTGAAAACAGCAGGGAAGGAAACGATCCTTACCTGTCATGCAGATAAGCAGTCCCTAAAAGCAGGTGCGGAGGATCTGGTCTTTGTGGATATCGCGCTGACCGATAAGGAAGGCATCGTCAAATGTGCCGAAGCAAAGACCCTCACCGTGCAGGTGGAGGGCGCAGGTATGCTGGAAGCAGTAGGCAGTGGTGCGCTGAAGACAACAGAAGAATATACCGGCGATCATTTTACCACTTATCAAGGCCGTATGCAGGCAATTGTCCGCAGTGGCAAGAACGAAGGCAAGATCCGGGTAACAGTATCCGGCGATAATTTGAAATGGGTAACAGAATTGGAGGTAAAGGCATAATGAAAACTAAGAATTTATCAAACACATTTACGAAGCCCAAAATGCTTGCGTTCTCATCTATAAAGGTATCCTTAGGTATGGGTACGCTTTTAATGGGATGGGTGACCTATTTTGCAACAGAACATCTTGGTCTAAGTGCAGCAACAGTAGGTATTCTATTTATGATTTCCAAGATTTTTGATGGATTTACAGACTTGGTTGCCGGATATGTTATTGACAAATGTCACAGCAAACTGGGTAAAGGCAGACCTTTTGACCTATCAATTACCGGTTTTTGGATCTGTTTGATCCTTATGTTTGTGGTTCCCACGATGAGCATCAATCTGACCTATGCTTGGGTCTTTATTATGTATACCCTTGCAAATTCAATTTTCTATACCTTGCTCGGCTGCGCCGACCCGGTTTACATGGCGAATGTCATTGATGAGCCACATCAGTCCATTTCGGCTAATGCCGTGATTGGAATGGCCTGCATGGTGGTTGCCATGGTGGGTGGTGTGGCACTTCCCCAAATGGCAGCCAATATTGGTACAACAAAAGAAGGTTGGGCAATCATTGCTTTGGCAATCGGTATTCCAGCTATAGCTGTTGGTATGCTACGCTTTTTCCTTGTAAAGGAAAAGACCGGAAGAAATACCGGTGCACAACAGTTCACTATGAAAGACGCTTTTAGAGTGATTGTGCATAACAAATACATTTTAATCGTTGCACTTATCAATCTGATTTCAAGCGCTGGTCAGCATATGGTGCAGGGTGCAACCAACTACTACTGCACCTATGTTTTGGGTGATGTAGGTCTGGCTTCATTGATGTCTCTTGCTATGCTCTCCAGCTTGTTTTCCCTAATTCTGACACCTATCGTCACAAAGAAAATGGGATATGCAAAATTCATGAGAATTCTTACGATCATTTCCATTGCAGCAAGCTTCCTGCGCTTTATCAATCCTTACAATGTCATGCTGATTTTCATTACCGCATTTTTCTGTAATGTTGGCGTTATGACGGTTTGGCTTTATATCAGCACCTTTATCATCGATTGTATGGACTATGGCGAATGGCGCAATGGTATTCGCAGTGAAGGCTCCACCTCCTGCATTCAATCTGTTTTCGGAAAGATTGGTCAGGCCATTGGTATCGGTGGTGTAGGTATCCTGATGGGACTGAGTGGCTATTCGGGTTCTCTTACAGTACAGCCGGAGTCTGCCATCAATATGCTGATTGGTATGTTTACATATATTCCCGCTATTTCTCTGGTAATTATGTATGTATTGCTACGGATGTACAACCTAGAAGAAAAACTGCCTCAAATTAGAAAAGAACTGGCTGAACGCAACGGAAACGCTTAATCCATATCATCACCGAGCTGGGTGGTAAGGTGTTCCCTGCCACCCAGCCCAAAAGCCTGCAAAAAGCATTCTTAAAAAGAATGTTACTGGAAAAGGAGGTCACACAATGATCCAGACAAATATTCCTATTTGGGGAAAAGAGCTTCCCGGAAATAGCACAAACAATAAGCTGGCATATTTGGATATAGGACCCAAGCGCCCGGATTTTTGGCTGATGTTGAATGCTGCATTCTCCATGGCTGGTACAGAAGCCAAAGATCTTAATAAAGCCAAGCGAAAACTAGATACCTACCAGTATTACCACGAAATTCACAGCGGCTTTCGCCCCAAAACCTTCGAGGATGTGCCCTGCATGGACTACTATCCCTGTGACGGTGCAGATACGGCAGTGCTGATCATTCCCGGCGGTGGTTTTACCTACCAGTCTAACTCCGGCATTGCTTTGGAAAAGCAGTACGAAGGCGGTGCATTGGCAGTAAAGCTTAATAACGCAGGCATCGCCGCTTTTGTTCTTTCTCGCTATCGGTTGGATCCGTATAGAATGCCCATCCCCCTGCTGGATACTCAGCGGGCCATCCGCTATATCCGCTTTCATGCCAAAGACTTTGGCATTGATCCAAACAAGATAGGTATTACCGGATTTTCTGCAGGCGGCTATATGGCCGCCGCGACCGTTCATATTTTGCGAAATCGTTCTGTCAACGAGATCATAGCTGATGCGGGAAGAACAGACATCTGTTATGCGCCTGATGAGGTGGATCAAACGGATGCCGTGTGTGCATTTGCCGGTCTTCCCTATGCTATGCTCAGTTTCAGCGGTACTGTCCCTGCTATGTGCGCAGCCTTCCCATTGGATGAAGTCCAAGATGCTGACCGTAGAAACGCGCTGATTCAAAAATACGACACCATCCGTTGTATCCGGCCTGGAGATCCCCCTGCCTTTATTGCGCTGGGCACAAAGGATGCGGCTGTGGACAACACAGACGACAAAACAAGATATATGAAGGCAATGGATGATGCAGGTGTCCCCTATGAGTATTTATCCATCCCTGGTGCGCCCCATGGTTTCGGTGCGAAAGACGGAAAATACAGCTACTGGGTGGATAAGTTCATCGCCTGGATAAAAGAAACCCTATAAACCACTACAGCAAAAACGCAACACGTTTTTGGGGGAAATGATTATGAAGAAAGAACATCCGGTTACTGTGTGCGCCATGTCCTTATCTACTGCCGTACCGCTGCCTGTCCCCTTCAAAAATTCCATCGGCTCAACAGATTATCTACTAATATAGATTAGTATCTCATGATTTATATTTCAGACAATCCTCATTATCAGTATCTTTATACGAATATGGTATAATTAATGTTGACCACATCTGCTATAAATAAAATGCACGGAGTAGGAAATGAGGAAATATCATTCTTTGAAGAGATCGATCTTCCTAATGTGTTTAGCACTAATCCTTTTGACCGGTTGTGATCCTTACTCGGCATTAACACCGGACGACGTTGAGTCTGCAATGATTTGGACACACGAATCACAGCGCGATATGACAGAAGATGAGATTTCCAAAGTTCTGGAGAAATATAATTCTTCAGAATACGGTGGAAAAGCAACCGGAGAGGGCGGTACTCCGGATTTCGGAATATCCATGCAGCTAAGCGATGGCAAAGAAATTTGGATTAATGATTTCTACGGTAAAGTAGAAGTCTATGCTGGGAAAAAATCCTTCTACCTTGAAAATACCGAACTATATGAACTCATCAAACGGATTTCAGGATTTTCTTTGAATCAAACGCCTTAACGATATATCAGTAACGTGCTATATCCCTCCGCAACCAAACCTCCATCCTGATGTTTAAATGATGTTTACCGTTAAAAAAGTTATCCGTCACTATAAAAATTATCGACCGATATGCATGATATTACCGAAATTATCGGGCAATATGAACGATATTTGACGATATAAAAGTTATTTGCGCACGTAGTTATATTTCCTAAACCGCAGGTCGGAGGTTCGAGTCCTCTCGCGATCACCAGATAGAAGCCCCGGGGCACAAGCGTTCCGGGGGTTTTGCATGTCCGAGGATATAGATTGAAACATCCATTCTGATGTTTCCATAATGTTTGTCATGATAAGGCAATAAAAAATGATTGTGCAATATTCAGGATTATCAGAAATCATCAAGGATATTCGGAGTGGAATTCGAGAGATAAAGTCGCAGGTTTATCAGCGTTATTTGTTACCAGCTTGTTCAATGCAGCTTCATAGGACACGCTGCAACGGAGCCCTGTTTCCGGGATCGATAAGGGTTACCATAAGTTCCCTCTGATTATTTAGCACGATTCATAGAACCACAAAAGGAACAATATCTGCTTTCCTCATCGATAGTTGAGTGGCAATATCTGCAATATCTTGAATTGAGATTGTTTATAGTCTCAGCTTTTTTCATATTTATCGATTGTCGCCATTTTATTATCATTATTGAACCGATAAGAATCGGTACGAATCCTATTGTAAATAATCCACCCGTCAATCGACCTAAGGAAATCCCCTTTAAAGATAGTACGACTATCAGTGTGCATATACTTATTCCTAATATGATTGAGATTATTCCAACCGGAATTATGTTACTGGCTCTGATCAACAAAGTTCCTTTTTGAATCGTACCTGATAAAACGCTGCAATTGGTGCAAAATCCCTCATTGTCTTTCATTGATCTATTACACTTAGTGTAATACCGTTTCTCTTCCATAATTATTTGACAATCTCCCCTGCTGATCCGAATTGATTTTCCCGATTCGTAATACGGTCTTTGTTGTCGGAATATTTAGTCAATAATTCCCATCTCCTCCTATCCTATCACATTCAAAATCCCATCGACTCTACAATTCATATGCTGTTATAGCAAAAAACTTAACAAATCCGAAATTGCGGGCAGATAATTCCATACAATTACCTCAAAATCAATGCTTGGAATTATTCGGATACTGATTCCACGGTGCAAATTGAACGATTCTGTTGCTCTGCGATTTTCAACCCGAAAATGACAATGCTAAGAGCAGCGGCATATATAACCAGATGCAAAAGGTATTTCCATATCCCGTCAAAAATTATGCTCTGCGTGATCCCGAACATCTCAAACTGATCTCTTATCCCGATATAATGGATCATCGTATTTGTGAAAGAAATCGTGCGCATCAGCAGTGCTCCCGCTGTGCCTGCAATATATAAAGCGACTACTACATTCCTGAAACTGTTGTTCCAAATCTTTCTGAGGATCAATATAGCAAACAGTGCAACCCCAGTATAAGTCAAGAGTCCGATTGCCAAATATGCAATATTATCAATTATTCTGATACCTGCTCCGCTTACGAGTACTGTATTATACACTACATGAATAGCAGAAATAACCGACAAAACCAGAAGCAACGAAAAAATGACGTTTTTAGCCCGCTTTGCCGGCTTAGGCGCAGAGGTCTTATCTTTAATAAAATAAGCAGTATAGATCAGTACGGATCCGCATAAGGCAAGCACTACATAATCCATGTAAGAAACGAATATAGTAAATATGAAATCAAGCTTTTGAAACGCTGTATAGGAATACATCTGATGCGAAATGAAAATTCCCGACAATGTATCAGCGATACGTGCCACTGAGTATATCAGGAGAAATGACGAAGCGATACTCATGATAACAATGTATCGATTCTCTCTTTTATCATTCACCATATCCGTTTTCCATATCCCTTCTGCCTCTTCTCATCTTGAATCGTGACTGCATCCCGGATTCTTTTTCACACATGTCACAGGCTGCTCACAAAATTCCCAAACCACAGGACCCGTTTTGCATCGGCTCTATCGATCAGCAGATGCTCAAAGTCCCTGCATGTAAGGTTCAGATCGGTCGATCCGGCCTTCTTGACGAGCTCTGCAATCAGTTGCGTTTTGTTGCAGATACCGCCTTTCTGCTCCAGAAAGCGATAATCCGGTTCGGTACGCTGTAAAAGAAACATCAGATCATAAAAGTCTCTGCCCTTGCTGCGATGTAAAACGGCCATGACCTTCATTGCGCAAAGAACGGATATCGGCGCGATTTTCAAAGGGAACAGAAAACCGCAGCGGTTCAGGAATACGGTTTCCGATGGATAATCGATCTCCTGATTCTGAGTCTCCAGTTTCAGAAGAAAACGTTTTTCTTTGTATCCCGACAAATTCAACGAATACAGAAGCTCGGGAAAATAGATGCTGCGCCGGAAAGCCTGCAGCTTCACGCTTTCCTTTTCTTTTGCCGCCACCTTATAGCCGCATTTCCCGAGATAAACCAATAAATCGTCTGTCAAATGCCAAAACC
Organism: uncultured Oscillospiraceae bacterium; assembly: GCA_964507305.1. GTDB lineage: Bacteria > Bacillota > Clostridia > Saccharofermentanales > UBA5734 > JAQVYV01. The sequence continues at coordinate 5,311 of CAZDPQ010000048.1, read as the reverse complement.
GTTCCTGGTCCATTCCTTTGCAATCGAAATCCAGATCTTCCGAAAAGCGATTGATCCCGTGTACCAGCCTAAGGCAGGTGCCGCCGATAAAAGTCATACCTGCAGAATCCGGATGCCGGGAAAGATACTCCAGAGTCTGACACTGTATGTATTCCTTCAGGATCATCGGATCGAACGTTTTATTCTGCGCGATCCCCTGCGGATAAAAGATCCGAATACTGTCAATGGATCCGATCATGGCAAATCATATACCTCCATCAATAGATCGACACGCTTCGTCAATAAAGGAGAATCGATGTGTTTTACATGATCCTGCATTTTCTTCCGATCGATCCCGCTTTTCATAAAATCCTCATTCAGTCTCAGGTCCAGCATGTCCTTTCTTGTCCTGTACTCGGGATACAGATGCAGAAGATCGATGAGAGCTTTCTCCGGAGAAGCCATTCGTATGACAAATGGCACTTGCCCCTCGGTCCTCAGCAAATCATATCCGAACATGTATTTGGATGAAATGTGGTGGTACGAATACGATCCAAACGCATTCTGGAAGAATGCAGTCTTCAGGGTCGAAACCGATGTAAATTGGACCACTTCTTCCGGTATGACACCATGAAAATGCAATGCAGTATGAAGGCTGATGTAGGATGGCTGATAGATCTGATTGGCAAGGAATAACGCACTGTCCGGGATCTGCAGATATTCAGGGAATGTATACAGATTCCTCTTGATGCGCAGGATCTCACCGGAAGCGATCCAACGCGCAAAATTGTCCCGGCAAAAATCCGTTTTCCACAGACGCACCTGTTCACCCGTAAAGCAAACCATCGGCAGAAACGCTTTTCGAAACCGTTGCAAGTTGATTCGATTCATTTCCATAACGCAGTAATAATACTACATATCGGAACTGAAATCAAGCATGTGATCTTAGTAAACTTTACTATCCAACTAATTATCAGAAGCAAATCAGCAATAGCTAAAATATCCTTAGTTCTTCATCCCTGTCATCACAATGCCCTCCACAAAATAACGTTGACCAATAAGATAGATGATCACACCCGGTAAAAACGAAAGGCAGGTGGCTGCAAACATCCCGGAATAATCATTCTTGAATGAGCCCATGAAGGTCGTCAGGCCAACCGCCATTGTATACTTTTCGCGTGAAGAAATATAGATTGTCTGCTGCAGGAGATCGTTCCAGGTTGAGATAAAGATCAATAACGCTACAACAATGATGGCAGGCCAGATATACGGGACAATGATGCTTATCAGCGTGCGCATATAGCCGGCTCCGTCGATGGTGGCTGACTCGTCCAGTTCTTTTGGCAGGGTCTTGATGAACTGCCTGATCAGGAAGATATTGAACGCCCCTCCTCCGCAAAAATACGGAAGGATCAGCGGCCAGTAGGTATCGGTAAGCCCGATGGCTGACCAGCCTATATATAGCGGAATAAGCGTTACCATGGTCGGCAGCAGCATCGACCCTACACAAAGCGAGAATATGAAGGTTTTGCCTTTAAAGCGAAGCCTGGCAAAAGCATACCCGCAGAATATCGCTGTTACTGTTCCAAAAACAACACATGGAACGACTATGGCCAGTGAATTTCCCAAATAGCGCCAAAAGTCAAATGTTGTCGGTTTTATATTGTAATTGGAAAACAACCATTCCGACGGAAAGAACTTCGGCGGCCATTTGAATATTTCCAGACTGTTCATAAGGGAAGAACGAACGATCCACCATAACGGCAGCATTACGATGGCTGCCATTGCGATAACGAAGAGGAATGAACTGATATCTGCTATCCGCTGACTTCTCTTTCTGCTTTTAATAGTCTTCCTAAAGAACACAGCGTGCAATGGATTGGATTTTCGAGCAGCGATATCACTCATTTTTTATCATCTCCTCCCTCGTTGTATATCCAGCTTTTGGATGTTTTAAACAATATGAAGGCTAGTATTGCGGCAACGATAAAAAACACGAAGGCAATCGCACCTGCTTTTCCCAATTCCCTTCCTCGAAACCCGATCTGGTACATCAGGTATGTCATAAACATGGTGGATTTTCCCGGTCCGCCTTTTGTTACGGCCAGAGCGGGTACGACAACCTGAAGGTTGATAACAAGGCTCATCAGCAAATTATAAAAAATGATAGGAGTCATGCATGGAACCGTAACGTTCCAAAATCGCTGCCATGCATTTGAGCCGTCGATCTCTGCTGCCTCGTGATATACCCTGGGTACGTTCTGCAATCCTGCCAGAAATATAACGATCAGGTTGCCCGAAGCCCATACTGCGATCATGGCAAGAGATGGTATAGCCGTGTTCGCAGCAGACAAGAAATATGATTTCCCTAAGCCAAGGCTCACCAGGATATAATTGATCAGTCCGCCGTCATACTTCAGTAAAAACCACCAGCTGATCATGACCGCGGTTGCCGGCAGGATATAGGGGATGTAAAAAATCGCACGGAGGAATCCGCGGGCGGGAATTCTGCGGTTTAAGAGCAAAGCGATGATCATGGAGTAAATGATGCTTCCAACTACGGCGATAAGGGAGAATATGACGGTTACCTTGATCGAATTCGAAAAATCAATGCTCGGGTTCGTAAATATATCAGCATAATTATTCAACCCTACGAATTTGACCGGTGGCAAAGTGCCGCCTCTGACGAAATGGCCTACGTTCAAATCCGTTAAGCTGATTATGAAAACGGCCAATAGAGGTATATACGTGATCAGCGATAAACCAAGAAACGCCGGTATCAAAAACAGATAGGCTGCACGTTGTTCCTTTATTGCGGCTATTGTCATTTTTCTGCTGCTTTTCATGTATTTATACCTTCTTGGATAAAAACCATGGGGGCGCCGGATTCACATTTTATTGCTTTTCCGGCGCCCCATGTTTCTTAAGTTTCCGCTCCTAATTACGACAAGCGTTTATGATTTGCTGAGTTCAGTCTGCATTGCCGCACGAACTCCATCGACAACTTCCTGCACGGTCTTGCTGCCGTTGATCGCTTCAACCAGTGCCGGCTGCAAGGTTTTTACCAGGACTTCATAGGTATTGGGGGTGTAGTACCATCCCGTTGACTTTGTAACGTCAAAATCCAAAGCGACATCTACAATAGCGGTTTTGTAATTTTCTGCCGGCAGAGCCTCGCGCAATTCACAATCATCGACCCAGGATTTCAGCAGTGTCTCATCGGTGTACCAGTTCAATTTGGTGGGCATCCACCATCCGGCCATTATGGTGCCGATGCTGTTTTCTTCACTATTATACCATCTCAGGAATTCTGCCGCTTCGTCCTTGTACTGTGAAGTTGCAAACACACCTGTCGGACCGCCCGTGCAGATATTCGCCTTCTGTTTCATATAGGGCAGTACGCCAACGCCATAATCGATCCCTTCAAATCCTGCGCCTCTGAATCCTGTTGCCCACTGGCCTTCCGTACACATCGCAACGTTTCCGGCTCCCAGCGAGCTGGTAAATCCGTTATCCTGGGTTCCATCGTTGAGCGGTGCGACATTTTCAACCAGATGAAGATCAAAGACTTTTTGTAAGGCCTCGACTGCTGCATCATCAAAAGTTATCGTTTTTCCGTCTGCAGAGAAAAAGCTGCCGCCATTGGAAAGCGCCCAGACCTCAAGCTGCCATGTATATTGATTGACATAAGCACCGAACTGTACGGTCTTATCCTTGTCGAAACCGGTTTCGCCCGGGTGTTTGCCGTTGCTGTCTACCGTCAGCTTTTTGGCAGCCTCAATGAATTGATCCCATGTCCATGCTTTATCCAGTGTAGAGGGAGGATATGGAACACCTGCGTCATCGAACATTTTCTTATTGTACCAGAGAGCGAGAATTTCGTTTGCCGCAGAGTAGGCAACGATTTTATCGTTGTATTTAAACGCAAGGTAATCGAGCGGCTTGTTTTCCTGTCCTGCATAGATATCCACATCAGACAGCAATCCATCCCTGGCCCAGCCGATAACGGTATCTTCAGCAACCATGCCGCAATCCGGCATATCCCCTGAAGTTGCCATCGTTTGAAGTTTTTCGTTGTATTCATCGCGTCCGATCTGTAAAGCTTTTACATAGACTTTGTCCTGAAGATCATTGTATACATCCAGAGCTTTCTGTGTCGTTTCCTGTTCCGCAGGGTCTCCCCACAGCGAAAATGTGATGGTGATCTTCTCTCCTTCCGAAGACGATCCCGGCGTTACGGTTGTTTTTGCACACGCCGCAACACTCAGCAGCATACCCAGGCAAATCAATAGAACCAGAGATTTTTTCAACGACTTCATTTCTTTTACCTTCCTTCCTGAATTGTATTATACTTTGTACCTGTTCTGTATAAACATCGTAGAAATTTTTCTACTCTTTACGCCTCCTTCCCGGAAATCTGATTACAGCCATCCCGCATTGTGCAACTATTGTTTCACAGCTGCTTTTTGCCAGACAAGCATTTCACCCGGTTCCCTGTTTCCCCATTGTCCGTATGGAACTGCCGTAAGCGTCACGGGCTCTGTTCCAAAGCATGCATCCCCGTAGAGCCTCCCGCGATCCATGTTCTGGATGATCCGTTTTCCCTGATAACTCAGCACGGGAATCCCTTCCGGCAGTTTTGTTGTTTCACACTCGTGCACTTCGGCTTCAGGCTGAACATAAATCGTGGCAAGATCCGTACCATTGTCTGTTTCTTCCAGGCAGAATACACAGGGGCCTTTCATGAGCGCGACTTTTCCGACGTCCTCCCGGATTCTCGAATCGGCCATTACCCATCTCGGTGTGACATGAAGCTGTATGTCCAGTTTGTGCTCTCCTGCAGTATTGCTGCAGATGATGGCATATCCGTTCTCTATCTGTGGTTCAATGGTTGCTCCGTCCAGGGAAAAAGCCGGTGTGTTCGCATAATCCGGCACACGTACAGCCAGAAAGCATTCCGCATCTTTGTCGATTTTATAGCGGACAGAAATATCTCCGTTTTGCATCAGGTGCGAATCCATCGTCAGCTCAGCATGGGCACCGGCCACATTTGCAGTAAAAGAAGAAGAAATGAAAAGATTGATATAGATCGTGTCTTGACTTTGTGCATAGATGTACTGACCGAGCGAGGCCAGTGTGCGTGCCACATTTGTGGGGCAGCATGCCACAGAGAACCAGCGCTGGCGCTCCGGTTTTACGTGCTTCATCGATGTTGCGGGCAGGCAGTTGTCCGGCCAGATTTCCAAAGGATTCACATAGAAGTATCGGTCGCCGCTCAGGCTGATGCCGGCCAATACAGTATTGTAAAGAACGCGTTCAACGACATCAAAGT